>JAEZFJ010000064.1 GCA_023437755.1 Pseudomonadota bacterium | reverse complement strand
GCCTACCACTTCATGACCTGGTGCTCGCTCGCCTCGGAACAGGCAGCCTGGTTTGTCGCCAACGTGCCGGCCGATCCCAGTGCCCTGCCGCCGGTGCTCGATCTCGAGTGGAACAATCATTCGAGCTGCAAGAACAAGCCGAGCCGCGCCGATGCGCTCGAGAAAGTTCGGGTGATGCTGGAGGCGATGGAGCGCCATACCGGCAAGCTGCCGATCATCTACACCGACATGAATTTCCATCGCGACGTGCTGGCGGGCGAGTACTTCCCCAATAGTTTCTGGCTGCGCTCCACCGCGGCCGAACCGCATGAGCGCTACCAGAACCGCGGCTGGACCTTCTGGCAGTACACCCAGACCGGTGTCGTGCCGGGAGTGCGCGGCGAAGTGGACCGCAACGTGTTCTATGGCGGGCAGAACGAATGGCTGACCTTCCTGTCCACCGGCTGCGACCCGCGTGCCATTGCCGCGCTGGCGCCGACCGGCCGCTGCCAGCCCATCAAGTAGGGAACCCTTCGCCGCCGGGAAATTTTGCCCCGACCCCGCCACATTTGCGCCGGCGCTGCCGCGATTGCGGCGCGATTTTCAGTGGAACCGCGATTTGCAGGCGGTGCAGAGCATCGAGCCGGCAACCGTGGCCCCGGTGCCACACCGGAAAATATGAATCCCCTCATTGTTCTATGTGAGGAAACATAGCCTAACGCAGTGGATGATAAGCCCGCCGTGATTGCGCGTCTTTCGTAACAGCCGGCGGAGCATCGTAGAAGAACCAGCCGTTTTGCTGCGGCATTGCTGCAACACTGCGCCCACTCGGGCCGAGTCCATGGTTTACGGGCACATTGTGGCCCACGGTCCTGTTTAGGTCTCGCTCACCATTAACGAGTGAGAGTTCCACGGGTGAATAGAAAAGCCGTATCCGCCGTTGCCATCGCTGCAGCGATTCTTGTGTTCCCCACTGCAGCCTACGCCCAGTGCGGCGGCGCCTCCTGGTACGGACCCGGCTTCAATGGGAAGCGGGCCGCATCGGGCGAAGTGTTCAACGAGAACGCCATGACGGCGGCGCATCGTTCCCTGCCTTTCGGCACCAAGGTCACCGTGACCGACCAGCGCACCGGCAACCAGGTGCAGGTCAGGATCAACGATCGCGGCCCGTTCCACGGCAGCCGCATCATCGATCTTTCGAAGGCCGCGGCAACTCAGCTTGGTTTCCGCAACCGCGGCACCACCTCGGTGTGCCTCGCCGCCTCCTGAGCGCTTCCTCCCGACGGAAGACTGAAGGCCGCCCCACCGCCGTGGGCGGCCTTTGTTTTCAGGCGGCGCTATCGAGCCGCCGCATCTGCCCCGCAGAAAGTTTTAGTGTGGCCCCCGCAAGGTTCTCCTCCAGTTGCGCCTCGGTAGAGGCGGCGGCGAGGGGAATGATTTGGGGCGTCTAGCCGAGGAGCCAGGCCAGCACCACCTGATTGGCCGTTGTCCCCGTTTCCGCTGCCACCGCGTCCAGCGCTTCGCGCCGCCGTCGGTTGTCCTCGGTCTGGTAGGCCGGCTCCAGCCGTTCGGGCCTGGCATAGGCACCACGCAGCATCGGCGAGTATGCCACCACACGGAATTCGGGGTTGAAGCGGACATAGTCCAGGTGCTGGCCCCGCAAACCGCCCTCGGTACCCCAGCCGCCGCGCAGGTCCATCGTGGCGTTGCGCTTGAGGTCCGAGTCGGGACGGGGGCGGAAATAGCTGAAGTGCTGCTGCAACGCGACATACTCGGCCCAGCCGTTCTGTCGGCTGAGTTGCCGCGCCCGCTCGATCCGCCATACCGTGGTGTTGGAGCAGCCAATCGCCCGCACCTTGCCGGACGTCACCAGCGTGTCGAAGGCCACCAGTGTCTCCTCGAGCGGCGTCGTGCGGTCATCGATATGGGCGTAGTAGAGGTCGACGTAGTCCGTTCCGAGGCGCCGCAGGGACTCTTCCACCGACGTGACGATGGCCTCGCGTCCAAGTCCCTGGATATCTTCCAGACCGGCACCGACCTTGTTGGGCAGTGCCCCGACCTTGGTGGCAATCACCAGATCGTCCCGCCGGCCGCGGTCCTTGAGCCAGCGGCCGAGCAGCTCCTCGCTGATCCTCGCCCGGCCATTCTCGGGCCAGAATGTATAGTTGTTGGCGGTGGCGATGAAGTTGCCGCCGGCATCGACATAGCGGTCGAGCAGCCGGCGCGACATGTCTTCCGGCGTGGTGGTGCCGAACAGCATGGCGCCCAGGGACAGGGTTGAGACGGTCAGCGGCCCCAGCGTCGTGGTTTCAAGCATTCTCGGTCTCCCGGTTGAGGATGGCGTCGATCTCCGCCATCACCTGTGGTGGCAGCGGCCCGTGATCCAGCGCCCCCAGATTCTCGCGCACCTGCGCTTCGCTCTTGAACCCGGGGATCGGGATGGTCGCCGGCGAGCGGGCGAGGAGCCAGCCGAGTGCCCCCTGTGCCACAGTCCGGCCGTTGGTGGTGAGCAGGTCGCGCACGGCGTCGAGCCGCCTCAACGTTTCTGGCCGCGGACGGCCATCGGCGAAGAAACGGACCCAGGAATGTCCCGCGCCGCGAACGTCGCTTGCCGCCAGCCGCGACCCCGCGGTGAACTTGCCGGTCAGCATGCCCATGGCGAGCGGTGAGCGGTTAAGGCTGGCAAGGTTGCGCGCCTCGCAGAGCTCCAGCAGCTCCGGCCCATCAACGAACAGGTTCAATTCCTGCTGCACGGCCACGAAATGCGGAAACTTCAGCATGCGCGAGGCCGCCCGTGCATTGTCGGTGCTCCAGCCCCACCAGCTTATGCGCCCCGCGTCAGCCAACCGCTCCAGCGCTTCCCCGGCGGTGTCAGCCGCCTCGTCGGAGAGGTCGCCGACATGGATCTGGTAGAGGTCGATATGGTCGGTCCCCAGCCGACGAAGCGATGCCGACGAGGCCCGGTCGACATAGCCGGGGCTCACATCCACTCCGGCCACTGAACGCGCGCTGACATCGTAGCAATAGCCGAACTTGCTGGCGATCAGCGCCCGGTGGCGGCGCCCCTTGAGCGCCGTGCCGAGCACCTGCTCGCTGTGGCCGGTGCCGTACACATCGGCGGTGTCGAACAGGGTGGCGCCGAGATCCAGCGCCACCTCGATCGCTCGAACTGATTGGGCATCATCGACCTCGCCCCAGCCATCGGCGCGGCCATCCAGGGTAAAATGCCCGCCGATGGCCCAGCAGCCAAGGCCGATAGCCTTGGTCGACAGCCCGCTGCGACCGAGTTTGCGAAGTGTGGTCATGGTCGCTCTCCTCAGATGCAGTCGTTGTAGCCGGCGACGAACCGGCCGATGGCGTCGCGCCTGGTGCCGATGTCGGTCAGCATGTGGTCATCGAGCTGATGCAGTTTGCGGATGGCGATGCGACGCTGCCGCCAGTCCAGGTATTTGCGGGTCCAGGGATGCATGGTGGTGCTCCTTTCTGCGGCAAAGACTCACCAATGGCGCTGCCGGGGCTGCGCCTTTCGTTTCTGTCGCTATGAGTTTGAAGGCCGCTGCGTCGATCGGCAGCGCCAGCAGCATATTTGCTCCGCACCGGCCGCCGACGCTATAGACAGGATCGCAAGGAGCATTGCAGAACTGAAAAATGGACTTCAGTTGGGATGACCTCAGGCTCTTTCTCGATGTGGCTCGTCTCGGCGGGCTGAGTGCTGCGACAAGCACGACGGGCCTCAGCGCGGCCACCCTGGGCCGGCGCGTCACTGCGCTCGAGCGGCAGGTGGGAGAGGCGCTGTTTCATCGCAGCCAGACCGGCTATCGCCTTACCCAGGCCGGCGAAGACCTCCTGGCGCGCGCCGAGGACGTCGAAGCGGCCATGTTGTCGCTCAAGCGATGGAAGGATGGCGCTATCGGCGAACGCGTCGTGCGGGTCTCCGCCGGCCCGTGGACCTCGGCTTTCCTCGCCCAACACATTGGTGCGTTGTGGATGGTGGAAGACCGCTTCGGACTTGAACTGGTCACCGCCAGCCAGAAGGTCGATATCGGCCGCCGCAATGCGGACATCGGCATCCGCAACCAGCGCCCGACCGAGCAGTGGCTGGCCGGCCGCCTGATCGGCAAGGTCGCCTACGGGCTCTATTCCGGCCGTGAACTGATCAACGGCATCAAGGCGGGCCTCTTCGTGGGCGTCGCCGGAGAAGGCAGCCAAACTCATTCCGCCCGCTGGTTGCACGCCCGGCACGCCGATCGCATCGCCGTGCGCGGCAATGACGCGATGAGCGTGCGCGAACTCGTCGCCAACGGCGCGGGGCTGTCTGTTTTCCCGTGCTTCGTGGGTGATGGCGACGAGCGTCTGGTGCGGGTGGCGCCCATCATCGAGGAGCTCGAAACCGACCAGTGGCTCGTGTGCCACCACGAGGAACGGCACACGCCTGCGGTTCGGACCGTCACTGAGCGGATCGCCGAGTTGATGCGCGCGCATGGACCGCTGTTCAGGGGCGAGTTGGTTTGGCCCTGAGAGGGTCACCCTGTTGCAACCGGCAGCACAAACGTTGCAAAAGCGATATATCCCTTCGCCGCGACTCCCCTTAGGGTCGCCGCCTCTACCTGCTCACGAGTCTGCCTGACATGAAAATCGGTCTCGATCTGCCGCCGCAGATCAGGGTTTTTGCGGCCTTCTTCATCTATTCGTTCTGCATGGGCAGCCTCTATCCACGTATCCCCGCCATTCAGCAGGCGATGGGCGTGGGCGAAGGCGCACTCGGCCTCGCCTTGATCGGCCCCGGCGTCGGCACCATCGTGTCGCTGACCTTTGCGGGACCGATCATCGAGCGCATCGGCTATCGTCGCGTGCTGGTCGGGGGCATCCCCCTGCTGGCGGCCCTCTATGCCCTCGCCGTGTGGGCGCCAAACCCGCTGCCCCTCGTCCTGCTGGTGATACCCGTCGGCCTGACCATCGGCTGCATCGAGATCATCATCAACCTCGAGGCCGACCGCGTCGAGCACGCCATCGGCCGCCGCATCATGAGCCGGGCGCATGCGTTCTGGAGCTTCGGCTTCCTCTTCGCTGGCCTCGTGGGTGCCTTCATCGCTCAGTCCGGCGTGTCGCCGCAGATGCACCTGCTGGCGATGGTTCCGGTGGTCGGGGTGGCCACCTTGCTGGTTCTCGGCCGCTACCGACCAGCTCAACACCGCACCGGCGGCAGCACCGAGCCGGCGCCGCGTTTTGCCGCGCCCACTCTCTCAATCCTTATGCTGGTGAGCGTCTGTCTCTCGGCCATGGTGATGGAGGGCGCCGGCATCGACTGGTCCGCCATCTACATGCGCGACGAGTTCGAAGCTGCCCCGTTCTGGGCCGGTTTCGCCGTGGCGCTGGTGGCGGGCTCGCAGGCCTTCGCCCGCTTCTTCGCCGATGGCTTCGTTGAGCGCTTCAGCCCTGTGCTCGTGGCGCGGACATTGCTGGTCATCCTCGGTGCCGGCGGCGTGCTGGTCTTTGCCGCGCCCACTTTCGCCCTGGCCTATGTCGGCCTGGCGCTGATCGGCGTCGGCTCCAGCGCCCTGTTCCCGCTCGCCATGTCCGCTGCGGCACAGCGCACCGACCGCCCCGCTGCCGTAAACGTGGCGGCTTTGGCGCAGATCTCGTTCGTTGCCTTTCTGGTGGGCCCGCCGCTGCTCGGCTATGTCGCGGAGCATTTCGGCATCCGCTGGGCTTTCGGGGTCGGCCTGCCGCTGGTGATCCTCAGCCTGCTCACCAGCCACGCCCTCAAGCCGCGCGCGGCCGTGCGGGAGGTTCCGGCGGAATGAAACTCGCCCCTCAGCACCGCATCTATGCCTGCTTCTTCTTCTTTGCCCTGATGACCGGGGCGCTGATGGCGCGCCTGCCCGACATTCAGACCCATCTCGGTGTCAGCGAAGGGCAACTCGGCCTCACCATGATTGGCATGTCGATCGGGTCGTTGATCTCGCTCACGCTCGGCGCCCCGGTGATCGAACGGCTCGGTGCCCGCACCACCGCCTTCTTCACGGTACTCGGGCCAGCACTGCTGTTGGCTACGATCCCGTGGCTTGATTCGGCCGTGGCCGTGTTCGCCGTGCTGCTTGTTGCGGGGCTGCTCTCGGGCGCGCTCGAGATCAACCTGAACGTACAGATCGACCGGCTGGAGACCCAGTACGGCAAGCGTTTCATGAACACCGCCCATGGGTTCTGGAGCGTCGGCTTCTTCGTCACCGCCCTGGCTGGCGCGACCATCCGTCAGTCCGGCCTGTCCGCCGGGCTGCATCTCGGGCTGATGGCGCTGCTCATTTTCGTGGTCGGTGGCAGCATCATCGCCGGCATGCGGAGCGCCCCGGTCCCCCCCAATGCCCATGGCGAAGGCAAGCACCGCATCGCCTTCCCGCACTGGGGTCTGTTGCCGCTCTGCCTGATCGGCTTCGCCGCCTTCCTTGTGGAAGGCGCCGGCATCGACTGGTCCGCGATCTACATGCGCGATGTGTTCGATGTGGAGCCCTTCATCGGCGGCATGGGGCTGACCCTGTTCGCCTTCTTCATGGCGGCGATGCGCCTGTCGGCCGATCCAGTGGTCAGCCGCTTCGGTGCTCGCAGCGTCGCTGTGGTGCTTCTGGGGCTCGCGAGCGTCGGCGTTGTGCTGGTCTGGCTGGCGCCGGTCGCCTGGGTGGCGCTGGTCGGCTTTGCTCTGATGGGCATTGGCTGTTCCGCGGTGTACCCGCTCGCGGTGTCGGCGGCGGCGCAGCGCACCGACCGGCCCTCCGCAGTCAATGTTGCGGCACTCGGCCAGGTCAGCTTCGTGGTGTTCTTCCTCGCGCCACCCATGCTGGGCTTCGTCGCCGAGCATCTGGGCATCCGCAATTCCTACCTCATCTGCCTGCCCCTGCTCCTTGCGGGCCTGTGGGCCTCCACCTTCGCCCTGCCGGCATCGCGGACCCGAGTGCCGATCGGCAGCACGCCCGAGCCATTGCCGCCCCATGGCTGAGCTCGGACCCATTGTCGATGGCCGCCAATCGGCGACGGCGCTGCGCGTCCAGCGTGGCGTCATGCGCCTCCTGCGCGAAACCTACGACATGTCCTGCTATGCCGAAGTCACCCTCAAGAGCGGCCGGCGCGCGGATGTGCTCGGCATCGGCCCGAGTGGAGAAATCTGGATCGTGGAGATCAAGTCGAGTCTCATCGACTTCCAGGTGGACCGCAAATGGCCCGAATACCGCGACTTCTCCGACAAGTTCTTCTTCGCCAAGCCGCCCGAGCTCGACCCGGACATCTTTCCGGCGTCCGAGGGGCTGATGGCGGCGGATGGGCATGACGGGGCGATCCTCCGCATGGCCAACGAGGAGCCGCTGCCGGGCGCCCGGCGCAAGGCGGTGATGCTCAAGCTGGCCCGGCTCGGCGCCGACCGCATCCATACGCTGATGGACCCCGAGGGCGGCAGTTTCCCTTGAACCAGCGTCACACCATCCGCCTTGCGTTCCTCTGCCAAGCGCTCGCCACCGGCTCCATGTTCACCCGCATCCCCGACCTGCAGGCGGGGCTCGTGATCAACGAGGGCGTGCTCGGACTCTGCCTCCTAGGCCAGCCGGTGGGCGCCATCCTGACGTTCCTCGTTTCGAGCCGGATGGTGGA
>JAEZFJ010000077.1 GCA_023437755.1 Pseudomonadota bacterium | reverse complement strand
GGTGTGCACGCCCACCGACTTGATCGGCTCGGCCAGTTCAACCTGGTTGCGCTGGATCGTGAAGCCGTCGGCGGCCAGGGCCTCGACGATGTCACGGGCGGCAACCGAACCATAGAGCTGGCCGGTTTCACCCGCCTGGCGGATGATGATCAGCGCGCGGCCATCGAGGCCCTCGGCAACGCCGGCAGCCGACTGGCGGCGTTCTTCGTTGCGCTTCTCGATATTGGCACGCTCGGCGGCGAACTTGGCACGGTTGGCCTCGTTGGCGCGCAGCGCCTTGCCCTGCGGCAGCAGGAAGTTGCGGGCGAAGCCGTCCTTGACGGTGACTTCGTCGCCGATCGAGCCGGTGCGACCGACGCGCTCGAGCAGAATGACTTTCATGAGGGTGTTCCTTTTAGCTGTCCCGGCCTGTTCGGACGGTTAGGAGCCGCGGACCATCCGCGACTCCAACGTTCAAAAGCTGTTCAGCTTCGTTCAGCTTACTGAACGGCGAACGGCATCAGGCCGATGAAGCGGGCGCGCTTGATCGCCTGGGCGAGTTCGCGCTGCTTCTTGGCCGACACGGCGGTGATGCGGCTCGGCACGATCTTGCCGCGCTCGGAGACGTAGCGCGACAGCAGGCGCACGTCCTTGTAGTCGATCTTGGGCGCGTTCTCGCCGGAGAACGGGCAGGTCTTGCGGCGGCGCTGGAACGGGCGGCGCGCCTGCGAGGTGGTCAGGTCACGAATGGCCATGGTTCAAAATCCTTGTGTTAGGCGCGACGGGGCGGACGACGGTCGCCGAAGCCACCACGATCCGAGCGGCCATCGCGATCATCGCGGTCGCGCTTCTGCATCATCGCCGACGGGCCTTCTTCCAGCTCGTCCACACGAACGGTCATGAAGCGCAGGATGTCTTCATTGATGCGCATCTGGCGCTCCATCTCGGCGATGGCCGGGGCAGGGGCGTCGAGGTTGAGCAGCGAATAGTGCGCCTTGCGGTTCTTGCGGATGCGGTACGAGAGGCTCTTGAGCCCCCAGTATTCGGTCTTGGTGACCTTGCCGCCGCCCTGGGCGAGGATTTCGGTCAGCTGTGCAGTCAGGTCTTCCACCTGCTGCTGGGACACGTCCTGGCGCGCCAGGAAGATGTGTTCGTAAAGGGCCATTGATGCGCCTTCCTTGGTTTCACGATGCAGTCGCTGGCGCGGAGCCCCTTTGAAGCCGGGAAAGGCGTCAAAAGCAGTCTTGCAAAGAGCGGGAACACGGGAGGCCGGACCACTCGCGGTCCTGTTCGGTGAAAACACCAAACCCTCCGTTCAGCCCCCGGCCAAACGAATTGCTGCGGCGGCTATAGGGGAAATGCGCTGGTAACGCAAGCTGTCAGCCTTGCGGCAGCCACTGCTCCAGGCGCGCCACCGCTCGTCCGAGCCCATCTTCCCCACGGATGATCTCCCCGATCGCGACTGCCCGCGAGCGCATCTGCGGATCCTCCATAGCCGTCACGGCCGCGGCGACCGTGTCCCCCGATAGCTGGTGCTTTCGCAAGGGCATTGGTCCGACACCCAGCTCATGCACGCGTCTCGCCCAGAACGGCTGGTCGCCCAGGAACGGGCAGATCGCCCCCGGTATGCCCGCGCGCAACACGGCGCCTGTGGTGCCGGCGCCGCCATGGTGGATGGCCGAGTGCATCAGCGGCAGGAGTCGGTCGTGCGGCGCGCCGTCGATGAACATGATGTCCTCGCCAGCCTCCATGCGGGTGATCGCACCGCCGGCCGTCGCCAGCAGGCCCCGCTTTCCGGCGCAGCGAAGGCCCTCGATCACCGCGCTGGTCACGGAATGGGGGTCAGCCTCAGGCATGCTGCCAAACCCCACGAACACCGGCGCCTCGCCTTTGCTCAAGAAGGCCGCAAGGTCGGCAGGGGGCGACCACTCGGGAGTTGCCAGCGTCCAGTAGCCGGTAACGTCCACCGTGTCGTCCCAGTCCCGCGGTTTGGGCAACACCGCTGGGCTATAGGCATAAAGCGTTCCGCGCGGCGCAGGCGGCCGTCCTTTTCCCGAAAGTCCCAGCGCGTTCTCTCGCCACCGCCGGATCGTGCCGCCGAACAGCACGCCGGCGCCGTGGATCATCAGGCCGTGGCTGGCGCGGTTGAACGGACCAAGGGAGGCAAAGGGCAGAAGCGGCGAGGGAAAGGCGCTGGTCGGGGTGAGGCCCGGCAGGGGCAAGGCCAGCACAGAGCCGATACCGAGTTGTTCGGCAATGTGCGGTCCGGCCAGCGATTTCGGGTGGAAGACCACACCCTGGGACGCGAAATCCCGCGCCGCAGTCGCTTCCGTCGTCATCAGCGTCTGCATCAGCCCACGATAATGCTTAAGCAGCTTCCACCCTGCTCCGAACCCGGGGGCAGACCGCCCGATCAGCGCCTTTGCCTCGGGGCTTTGGAGTATGTCGAGGAACTCGGCGGGCAGTGCAGCAAACGGCACGGAGTGGGCCGCAGCCATTGCTTCGAACTGCGCCGGCGCGATCAGCAGCGCCTCGTGACCCCGCGCTCGCAAGGCCACTGCGAGCGCCAGATAAGGCTGCACGTCGCCTCGGGTCCCCAGCGTATGGATCGAGACTCTCACAACCGGGCCCGCCGTTGCCGCCAGCCGGCAAAGAAAGCATCAGCGAAGCCCGGTTCCACGAAGGTGATGCTGCCGTCCGGCAGCCCCAACACCCGGTCCACGGCGATCGCCTGCATGGCCCAGCGCTTCTCGAACGCCTCGGAGGCCAGGCGGAAGCTATGTTCGTCCTCCGCCCGCAACAGGTCGGCAACAGCGTCGTGCGTCGCTGTGGTCATCGACAGCACGATCTCGGCAATAATTGTAGGATCACCGGGCAGGAACACCTGCTCCTCCATGCCCTGCCGGACGATATCCGACAGCAGCGGCAGGATTCGGCGGCTCACCCGCACGAAGATGCGATGGTAGAGTTCCAGGTTCTCCGGCATGAACAGTGTCTCAAAGACCTGCAGCATCTCTCTTGCCTGCTGGGTCTTAAGCCGCCGTCCCTGCACCAGGAACAGGTCCAGCCGCTCGAAAGCAATGAGACAGGGGTCCCGCGTCGCCTCAGCGGCCTGCTCCGCGGATTCCTCGGCAATCTGCTCCGCCAGAACCTCCAGCAAAGCGTCTTTGGACGGGAAATGGTGGTAGAACGCCCCCTTGGACACGCCGGCCCGCGCGATGATCTCGTCGACGCTCGTCCGCTCGTAGCCGCGCTCAAAGAACAGCGCGCGCGCAATCTCGATCAACTCGGCTTGCCGAACCGTTCTGGCCTTCACCACGCGCGACATGGTCACCCCCGAAGCTACGCTCAGCCAACTTACCGACCGACGGTCGGTCGGTCAATCTGGAGGACAGCCCCCGGGCCGCGCGCCTTGACTCCGCCACACCCATTGGGCAAAGCCGGCCCAGGTGTGACATAAGGGCAGGGCCCGCAAAATGACCAAGACAGCGTTCACCTTCCCCGGCCAGGGCAGCCAGGCCGTCGGCATGGGCAGGGACCTGGCGGAGGCTTTCCCCGAGGCTCGGGGCGTGTTTGACGAGGTCGACGAGGCCCTCGGCCAGAAGCTCTCCACTGTCATGTTCGAGGGTCCCGAGGACGTCCTCCGCCTCACCGAGAACGCCCAGCCGGCGCTGATGGCCGTCAGCCTCGCCGTGGTGCGCGTCCTCGCCAGTCGGGGCATCGACCTTGCTGACCGTGCCGCCTTTGTCGCCGGCCACTCGCTGGGCGAGTACTCCGCCCTGTGTGCCGCCGGCACGTTCACCCTCGCCGACACTGCGCGCCTGCTTCGCACCCGCGGCCAGGCCATGCAGAAGGCTGTGCCGGTGGGCCACGGCGCCATGGCCGCGCTGTTGGGACTCGATCTCGATACCGCCCGCGCCGTTGCCAGCGAAGCGGCCGGCTCCGAGGTGTGCGAAGTCGCCAACGACAACGCTCCGGGCCAGGTCGTCATCTCCGGCACCACCGCCGCCGTGGAGCGGGCCGTCGACATCGCCAAGGGCAGGGGTGCCAAGCGGGCTCTGTTGCTGCCGGTCAGCGCCCCCTTCCACTGCTCGCTGATGCAGCCGGCCGCCGAGGCCATGGAAGCCGCCCTGGCTGAAGTGGCCATGCAGTCGCCGGTCGTGCCGGTTGTCAGCAACGTCCTCGCCGCCCCAATCAGCGATCCCGACGAGATTCGCCGGCGGCTCGTGGAACAGGTCACCGGCGTCGTCCGCTGGACAGAAAGCATCAACTGGCTGACCGGCGAAGGCGCGGTCACCAATCTGGTTGAACTCGGCTCCGGCAAGGTCCTGACCGGACTCGCAAAACGCATCAACGGCGACGTCACCGCGACCGCGGTCGGCACCCCCGCCGACATCGACGCCTTCGCCGGCGCCTGAATCAAAATCTCAACACCTTCGGCCGCGACTGCAATCGGAGAAGCCAAATGTTTGATCTGACTGGCAAACGCGCACTGGTCACTGGCGCCAGCGGCGGCATAGGTCGCGAGATTGCCAAGGCGCTCGCTGCTGCCGGCGCCACTGTTGCCCTCTCCGGTACCCGCGTGGGCGCGCTGGAAGACACGGCCAGCGAGATCGGCAAGGATTGCCCGATCCTGCCGGCCAACCTGTCCAGGCTCGAGGAAGTCGACAAGCTCGTTCCCGCCGCCGAGCAGGCGCTGGGCGGGCTCGATATCCTCGTCAACAATGCCGGCATGACGCGCGACAACCTGTTCATGCGCATGAAGGACGAGGAGTGGGACGAGGTCATCGCGGTCAATCTCACTGCCGCGTTCCACCTCAACCGCGCCGTGCTGCGCGGAATGATGAAGCAGCGCTGGGGCCGCATCATCGGCATTTCCTCGGTGGTCGGCGTCATGGGCAATCCGGGGCAGGGCAACTACGCCGCCTCCAAGGCCGGGCTCATCGGCATGAACAAGGCGCTGGCCCACGAGGTCGCCAGCCGCAACATCACCGTCAATTCCATCGCGCCCGGCTTCATTGGCTCGGCCATGACCGACGAGCTGAACGACAAGCAGCGCGACTCGATCCTGTCCACCATTCCTGCCGGACGCCTTGGCACTGCCACCGAAATCGCCGCCGCCGCGGTGTTTCTTGCCAGCGACGCGGCAGGCTACATCACCGGTCATACCCTCAACATCAATGGCGGGATGGCCATGATCTAGGCTGGGAAAAGGGCAACCAGCCGTTGGCGCGGGCGTTTTGCTCGTGCTAGGTCCGCCCGTCGGTAGTCTTGCCGGAGGCGAGGCCGTCACCTACATGCCCGCTACGGCGGGCCCAACACCAAGCTTGAAGATTTGGCAACACGCCAATAGAAGCGAACGAAACCTGCTTTCGGAAAAGGGAAGTCAACTATGAGCGATATCGCTGATCGGGTCCGCAAGATCGTTGTGGAACACCTCAATGTCGACGCGGAGAAGGTCACCGAGAAGGCCAGCTTCATCGACGATCTGGGCGCTGACTCCCTGGATCAGGTGGAACTCGTCATGGCGTTCGAGGAAGAGTTTTCGGTCGAGATCCCGGATGACGCTGCCGAGTCGATCCAGACCTTCGGCGACGCGGTGAACTTCCTTACCAAGGCTGTCGGCTAAGGCCGGCCGAGGCAGTCGACCATGGAACTGCGTCGCGTCGTCGTCACCGGAATGGGCCTCGTCACGCCCCTCGGTTGCGGGGTTGAAACCACCTGGGCCAACATTCTGGCCGGCAAGAGCGGCGCGAAACGCATCGACGATTTCCAGGTCGACGATATCGCGTGCCAGATCGCTCAGCGCATCCCGCTCGGGGACT
>JAEZFJ010000063.1 GCA_023437755.1 Pseudomonadota bacterium | reverse complement strand
CCCAGCCTGGGGCCGAGACCGCCATTCCCGACCCCACCACCACCCTCCGCCACCACCACCATGCGGCGCGCCGCCTCGCTGAGGCGCACGACATGGGCTTCTACCATGCCCTCGTCGAAGCCCGGCTGCCCTTCGAGATGCTGTCGGACGCGGTGATGACCCCCGAGCGCATGGACCAGTTCAAGGTGCTGATCCTCGCCAATTCCACCTGCCTTTCCGAGGAGCAGGCGGAAGCCCTGGCAGCTTATGTGGCGCGTGGCGGTTCGCTGGTGGTAGCGCATGAATCCGGCTACCGCACCCAGGACAACCAGCCCCGCGACACGCCGGTTCTGGCCGACCTGCTGGGCTACCGCCTCACCCGTCCCGCCCGTGGCCCCGTAAAGAACACCTATGTCGCGCTCAATGGCGATCACCCGATTAACCAGGGCTTCGACGGCGCCGCGCGCATCATGGGCGGTACCCACCTGATCGGCGTCGAAGCAGTGGACGGAAGCGAGCAGCCCTTCCTGTTCGTGCCGGACTTTCCGGACCTGCCGATGGAGGAGGTCTACCCCCGCGAAGAGCCCCGCGGCGCCGCAGTGATCGCCCGCCAGCACCCAGGCGGCGGCCGTACCGTCTACATCCCCTGGAACGTCGGCGCGATCTTCTGGGAAGTCTTCGCCGGCGACCATGCCCGCCTGATCGCCAACAGTGTCCGCTGGGCGCTCGGCAAGCGATCCGACGTCGAAGTTGAAGGTCAGGCCGTGGTGGACCTGTCGGTCCGCGAGGGCGAGGGCAGCACGGTGGTGCTGGTCAACAACATCACCAACCCGATGATGATGAAGGGCCCCATCCGCGAGGTCTATCCGGTCGGCCCGCTCACCCTGTCGCTGGCGGTGCCCGCCGGGCGCCAACTGCGCGCCGTCGAACGGCTCAGCACCGGGGAAGACCTCGACTTTTCCCTTGCCGATGGCCGCGTGCGTGTCAGCATCGCGCAACTCGACACGCTGGACGCCATCCAGTTCCACTGGAGCTGAGCGGGGACAGGGGAGGCACGGCATGCTGAACTACGTGATCAAACGCATATTCTACATGATCCCGACGCTCTTCGGGCTGTCGCTCATCGCCTTCATGATCATTCAGCTGCCGCCCGGCGACTACATCACCTCGCTGATCGCCTCGATGCAGGATTCCGGTGCCAACGTCGATCCGCGCCAGGTGGAACGCCTGCGCGAGGTCTACGGCTTCAACGACCCCATCTGGATCCAGTACTTCAAGTGGATCACCGGTATCCTGTTCCGCGGCGATTTCGGCTACTCCTTCGAGTGGAATCGTCCGGTGGCCGACCTGATCTGGGAACGCATGGGCTCGACCCTTGCGATCTCGATCGCCTCGCTGCTGTTCGTCTGGGCCGTCGCCTTGCCCATCGGCATCTATTCGGCCGTGCGCCGGCATTCGGTGGGCGACTACTTCTTCACCTTCGTCGGCTTCATTGGCCTGGCGGTGCCCAACTTCATCCTGGCACTGACGCTGATGTATGTGAGCTATCGCTTCTTCGGTCAGAGCGTCGGCGGGCTCTACTCGCCCCAATATATCGACGCACCCTGGAGCTGGGACAAGTTCCTCGACCTGCTCAACCACCTCTGGATCCCGATCATCGTTATCGGCACCTCCGGTACGGCTGCGATGATCCGCGTGCTGCGGGCCAATCTCACCGACGAGTTGCACAAGCCCTACGTCATCACCGCCAAGGCCAAGGGCCTGCCCGAGTACAAGGTGGTGCTGAAGTATCCGGTGCGGATTGCTCTCAATCCCTTCGTGTCGGCGATCGGCTGGGTGCTGCCAGAGTTGGTCTCCGGCGTCACCATCACCGCCATCGTCCTCAACCTCCCGACTGCCGGTCCGCTGCTGCTGCGGGCGCTGATCAGCCAGGACATGTACCTCGCCGGCAGCTTCATCCTCCTCATGGGCGTGCTGACCCTGATCGGCATGCTGGTCTCTGACCTGCTGCTCGCCCTGCTCGATCCCCGAATCCGGTTTACGTGATGACAGTCCACGCCTTCATCGACGAACAGCCCGAGACCGGGCCGGCCATCACCCCGCTGAAGGTGCAGGGCCGCCGCACCGCCGACACCGGGTCGGCCGGGCAGTGGCAGCTGATCTGGCAGAAGTTCTCCCGCAACAAGGTGGCGGTGTTCTCCGGCTGGGTGATCCTGTTCTTCTTTTTCATCGGGATCTTCGCCGAGTTCCTGACGCCTTCCGTGCCCGATGCCTCGCGACCGCAGTTCACCAACGCGCCGCCCCAGCAGCTCGGCTTCTTCGTCACCGAGGAGGATGGCTCCACGCGCTTCCAGCTCCACGTCACCGGCTACGCCATGGAAGTTGACCCCGCTTCGCTGCGCCGCACCTATGTGCCGGATCCTGAGCAGCATGTGCCGGTGGGCCTGTTCGTGCGCGGCGCTCCTTACAAGATGTGGGGGCTGTTCAATGCCGACCTGCACCTGCTCGGGCCTCTGAACTCCAGTGACACCATGTACCTCCTCGGCACCGATCGCCTGGGTCGGGACCTGCTGACGCGGCTGATCTATGGGACCCGCATTTCCATGTCGATCGGCGTGGTCGGCGTCTGCATCAGCCTGCTCCTTGGCGTGGTCCTGGGCGCCATTTCCGGCTTCTATGGCGGGATCATCGATACGCTCACACAGCGGGTGATCGAGGTGATCTCCTCGATGCCCACCATTCCGCTGTGGCTCGGTCTTGCCGCCGCCATTCCGCTGAGCTGGTCGCCGCTGACGGTCTACTTCGTCATCACCCTGATCGTGTCGCTGTTCGGCTGGACCGGCCTTGCCCGCGAAGTGCGCGGCAGGTTCTTCGCCCTGCGCGGCGAGGACTTCGTCACCGCAGCCAAGCTCGACGGCTCCTCGGAGCGGCGGGTGATCTTCCGCCACATCCTGCCGTCTCTCACCAGCCACATCCTGGCGGTGGTGACGTTGGCGCTGCCGACCATGATCGTGGCCGAGACCGCGCTCAGCTTCCTCGGCATCGGCCTCAAGGCGCCGATCGTCTCCTGGGGCGTGCTGCTGCAGGAGGCCCAGAACGTCCGCACCATCGCCAACGCGCCCTGGCAGCTCATCTGGCCGGCCGGTGCCGTGGTGGTGACGGTGCTTGCCTACAACTTCCTCGGCGACGGCATGCGCGACGCCGCTGACCCTTATGAAAGCTGACCCCATGCAGGTAGCGCAGGTTTCAGCCGCCCCGGACGCACCCCAAATGGACGAGGACGTCGTCCTCAGCGTCCACAACCTCAGTCTCGATTTCCGGCTGCGCACCGAGGTGCTGCACGCCGCCCGCAATGTCAGCTTCAACTTGCCGCGCGGCAAGACACTGTGCCTGGTTGGTGAAAGCGGCTCCGGCAAGAGCGTCACGGCCCGGGCGCTGATGCGCATCATCGACCGCAACGGCACCATCGCCAGCGGCAGCATCACCCTCAGTGGCAAGGGCGAGCCGATCGACATCGCCCGCCTCGAGGAGCGCAGCCGCGAGCTGCTGGCCATCCGCGGCGGGCGCATCGGCCTGATCTTCCAGGAGCCGATGAGCTCGCTTTCCCCGGTGCACACCATCGGCTCGCAGATCATCGAGGCGGTGCGCCTGCACACCAATCTAGGCAAGGGCGAGGCGCGGGCCCGCACCGTGGACCTGTTGCGGCAGGTGGAAATCCCCAATCCCGAGCAGATGGTCGATCGCTATACCTTCGAGTTCTCGGGCGGCATGCGCCAGCGCGCCATGATCGCCATGGCGCTGGCGGCGAACCCGGAAGTGCTGATCGCCGACGAGCCGACCACGGCGCTCGACGTCACCACCCAGGCCGAAATCCTCGACCTCATAAAGCGCCTGCAGGTGAGCCGCGGCATGGCCATGCTGCTGATCACCCACGACATGGGCGTGGTGGCCGAAGTCGCCGACGAGGTCGCCGTGATGCACTACGGCCGCATCGTCGAGAGCGGCTCGGTCGACGACATCTTCCACAATCCGCAGCACGCCTACACTCGGCGCCTGCTCAACTCGACCGTGAAGCTCGAGCAGAACCGCCGGGCCGCCACCCGTAGCGAGAGCGTTACCGATCTGCCGGTGGTGCTGTCGGCTCGCAACATGAGCAAGGTCTATGGCGCTGCTACCTCCTGGCTCGGCGGCAACAAGCACGCCATCAAGGCCGTGGACGATGTCAGCTTCGACCTCCACTCGGGCGAGAACCTCGGCATCGTCGGCGAAAGCGGCTCCGGCAAGACCACGCTCGGTCGCATGCTGCTGCGCATCGTCGAGCCCACGTCCGGCCAGGTGCTGTTCCACCCCGGCACGCAGGAGCAGGTGGACATCACCGCTCTGTCCAAGCGGCAGCTACGCGACTTCCATCGTGAGGTGCGGCTGATCTTCCAGGATCCGTTCGCCTCGCTGAACCCGCGCATGACTGTGCGCGACATCGTCGCCGATCCGCTGGTGGTCGGCGGCCAGCACAGCCGCAAGGCCATGGACGACCGCGTCTGCGAGCTGCTGGAACTGGTCGGGCTCGACCCCGCCATGCGCGAGCGCTACCCGCACGCCTTCTCCGGCGGGCAGCGCCAGCGCATCGGCATTGCCCGCGCCCTGGCGCTCGACCCCAAGATCATCATCGCCGACGAGGCTACGGCAGCGCTCGACGTGTCGATCCGTGCCCAGATCCTCGACCTCTTGCTCGACATCCAGACGCGGCTCGATCTCAGCTTCATCTTCATTTCCCACGACATTTCGGTGGTCCGCTATTTCTGCGACCGCGTCGCCGTGATGCACCGTGGAAAGCTGGTGGAACTGGGGCCAGCCGAGCAGATCTGCACCGCCCCGCAGGAGGCCTATACCAAGAGCCTCATTTCGGCGGTGCCCAACCCCGACCCGCGCAACAAGCGCATGCTTCACCGCACCCGATTTACCGCCTGACCGGAGGAACACGCCTCGTGCCGAGATTTGCCGCCAATCTATCGTTTCTTTACCCCGAGGTGCCGCTGATCGAGCGCATCGGCAAGGCAGCGGCCGACGGCTTCGGCGCTGTCGAATACGTGTCTCCCTATGAGCTGGACAAGGATGCGATCGCTGACGCGCTGGCCGAGACCGGCGTGGTGCAGGCCCTGTTCAACCTGCCTCCGGGCGATTGGGCGGCCGGCGAGCGCGGCATCGGCTGCCTGCCGGACCGGGTGGAAGAGTTCCGCCGCGGCGTCGACACGGCCATCGACTATGCCAAGGCGCTGAAGTGCCCCACAGTGAACTGCCTTGCCGGCCTCATGCCTGCCGGCGCTGATGCTGCCGAACTCGACCGCACGCTGGCCGACAACCTCGCCTACGCCGCGCCGCGGCTGGCGGACGCCGGCATTGCGCTGGTGTTCGAGCCGATCAACCGGCGCGACATGCCGACCTACCACGTGTCGACCACCGCCCACGCCGAGCGCATCATGGCCATGGCGGGCGTCGACAACCTCAAGATCCAGTACGATTTCTACCACATGCAGATCTCGCAGGGGGACCTGGTACCCACTTTCGAGCGCCTGTTCGACCGCATTGGCCATGTGCAGGTTGCCGACAACCCTGGCCGCAATGAGCCGGGTACCGGCGAGATCAACTACGGCTTCATCTTCGCCGAACTGGACCGGCTCGGCTACGCCGGCTGGGTCGGCTGCGAGTACAAGCCGAAGACCACAACGACTGCGGGGCTCGGCTGGATGGCCCCTTACCTGCGGAGGGCCTGAGCCATGAAGATCGGATTTGTCGGACTGGGCGTGATGGGACGCCCCATGGCAGGGCACCTGATCGCCGCGGGGCACCAATTGTTCGTGCACCGGGTGAAGCCGGTGTCGCAACATCTTGTCGATGCTGGCGCCACACCCGTTGGCAGCGCCAGCGAAGCCGCCGCTGCAGCGGACGTGGTCATCCTCATGGTGCCCGACACCCCTGACGTCGAGGCGGTGCTGTTCGGCGCGGGCGGCGTTGCCGAGGGCATCAGGTCCGGCTCCCTGGTGATCGACATGAGCTCGATCTCCCCCGTTGCCACCAAGACCTTTGCGGCGCGGCTGGCGGAGAAGGGCGTCGACTATCTCGATGCGCCCGTCTCGGGGGGCGAGGTGGGCGCCAGGAACGCCGCGCTGACCATCATGGTCGGCGGCAGCGAAGCCGCCTTCGAGCGCGCCTTGCCGCTATTCCAGTTGATGGGCAAGAACATCACCCGCGTCGGGGGCGTGGGGGACGGGCAGACCGCCAAGGTCGCCAACCAGATCATTGTCGGGCTGACCATCGAGGCGGTGGCCGAGGCCATGCTGTTCGCCAGGCAGGCCGGAGCCGATCCGGCCAAGGTGCGCGACGCGCTCATGGGTGGCTTTGCCTCGTCTCGCATTCTCGAACTGCATGGGGAGCGGATGGTCAAGCGCACCTTCGACCCCGGCTTCCGCATCCGCCTCCATCGCAAAGATCTGGCGCTGGCGCTGGATGCCGCGCGCGCCCTCGAGGTCGCGCTGCCCAACACCGCCGCCACGGCGCAGTTGATGAATGCGGCCCTGGCGCTCGGCGATGGCGACAAGGACCATTCCGCCCTGATCCGCACGCTTGAAACCATGGCCGGCGCCAACGCCGACTGACCTGATTGTCCATCAAGGGAGCTCCGCGGCGTCGGCTCGGCGCTGCCCGGCTTCCTGTTGCCCGGAGACTACCCGCTATGCCGCTCGACAAGCTGCCGCAAACCCCGTTCGGCGCCGTTTACTTCCGCAAGTCCAATCCGCCGCGGGAGGATTGGGAGCGCGACTACGGCGTTGCCTCCGAAGACGGGCTCAACGTGTTCCGGCACTGGTTCATGTGGTCCGCCATCGAGCGCCGCCCGGGCGTCTACGACTGGGACGACTACGATCGGCAGATGGACCTTGCCGCCAAAAACGGCATCAAGACCGTCATCGCCGAACTCACCCACACCGTTCCCGACTGGGCCTGGCGCAAGTTCGCTCATGCCCGCCAGATCCGCGCCGACGGCCGCGAGCTCGAGCCGATCATGGGCGTCAGCGCGGCCGTGGGCGGCTTCGCCCACAATGGCGGCGGCGCCGGCTCGCTGACCATGAACTGCCCCGAGGTGAAGGAGGCCGCCGGCGCCTTCCTCACCGCGCTCGCCACCCGCTACAAGGGCCATCCGGGGCTGCTCGGCTATGACGTCTGGAACGAGGTCAACTACTCGGCCGATGTCGACTATTCGGAGTGGATGCAGGCCGACTTCCGCCGCTGGCTGCAGCGGAAATACGGCACGCTCGATGCGCTGGCAGAGGCCTGGTACCGCTATTCCTACGCCGAGTGGGACGACATCCAGGCCCCGCGCGAAGTCGCCGCCTATCCGCAGAACCTCGACTGGCTCGAGTTCAAGAAGGCAAACTACTACGATCAGATGCAGTGGCGGATCGACACTATCCGCGCCGTCGATCAGGACTGCATGATCGCCGCCCACGGCGTCGGCGGGGCCATCCCCAACATGGCCTCCAACGGCTCGGACGACTGGCTGGCTGCATCCAAGGTGGAGCTCTACGGCCTCACCTGGGTGCCCGGCCGCCGCGGCTTCAAGCCATGGCAGAACTTCTTCGGCCCCGATCTCACCCGCGCCGCCGCCCGCGGCAAGAAGTGGTGGCACGCCGAGCGCCCTGGTGGTCCTCTGTGGATGCAGCCGCAGGTGCTGGGCCGCGACAAGGAAGACGCCCGCGTCATGGAGCCCGAGGATATTCGCCTGCTCACCATGACCTCCTTCGCTGCCGGCGCCACCGGAGTGCTGAACCTGCGCTACCGGCCGCTGCTCGATGGCCCGCTGTTCGGCGCCTTCGGCTCCTACGGCATGGACGGCAGCCGCACGCCGCGCTCCGACATGGCCCGCGACCTCGCCAAATGGGCGAATGCGCCCGAGCAGCAGCGCCTGTTCGCCGCGCGTCCGGTCAAGGGCGACATCGGCCTGCTGGTGATCCCCGAGGCGCAGGCCTGGGACTACCTCCTCAATCACAAGCACTGCCCCGAGACCTACCGGCAGGCGATGTGGGGCACCTATCGCGGCTTTTTCGACAATGGCGTGCAGGCCGACTGGGTCCACATCGACGATATCGCCGGCTACGACATCCTCTACGCGCCATACCCGATCTCCATGACCAGCCAGACCGCGGCGGCGCTGCGCGCCTGGGTGGAGCAGGGGGGCACGCTGATCTCCGAAGCGACGCCGGGCTATTTCGGCGATCGTGGCAAGGTCGGCACGGTGCAGCCCAACCACGGGCTCGATGCCGTTTTCGGTGTGCGGGAGGACGAAGTCGAGTTCATGCCCGATATCGGCGACCGCATCGGCTTCGACTTCCGCGGCCAGCCGGTGCGCGGCGGTGGGTTCCTGCAGTCGTATTCGCTGCAGGGCGGACGAGCCCTCGGCGCCTTCAGCGACGGCAGGACCGCGGTGGTCGAGCACGAGTTCGGCCAAGGCCGTACGCTGCTGGTCGGCACCCATCCGGGGGTCGGCTACTTCACGAGGAGCGAGGCCAACAATCTCGCGTACTTCGCGGCGATGCTCGACTGGGCGGGCCGCACGCAGCGCGTGGTCCTGTCCGACAATAACCTGCAGGCGCGCCTGCACGAGGCAGGAGGCAGGTGCGTGCTGTGGCTGCTCAATCCCACCCGCGAGGCGGCAACCGTCTCGGTCAGCGTCGACGGGCGGCCGGTGCGCACGGGCGAGACCTACTGGCCCGGAGGGCAGGTGGAAGCCAGCGAGCTCACAGTTCCGCCCCGCGATGTGCTGATCGTGGAACTGCAAGCATAGCGGCAACAACAAGCGCAACGTTAGGTTGTGTTATTCTGACGGAGGCATTATCAGCAGCCGCTAAACGGGGGACTGCCATTGGCGCGCATCACACTGGCCACCATCGCCGAGAAGACCGGACTGTCGAAATTCGCGGTGTCGCGGGCGCTGTCGGGCAAGAGCGGGGTCAGCGAGGAGACGCGCCAGATGGTGCAGTCCGTCGCCGCCGAAATGGGCTATCTGCGGCCGGTGCAGGACAGCACGCCGAACGTGCTCGGCATCGTCTTTCACGACACCGATCTGGTGAACTCCGAACTCCAGGTGCTGGTGCAGTCCGGCTTCCAGGCCGAGGCAGCCCGCCGCGGCTATCAGGCCCGCATGATCTGGACCCACCTGCCGGAGGAAGTGGAGGCCTTTGCCCGCACCTGTGCCGGCGTATCGATGGTTGGCCCGCACCTCAAGGAGAGCAAGTACCGGATCAAGGAACTCGGTATTCCGCTCTCGCTCAACGGCTGGATCGATCCGCTCGAGCGCTTCGACATGGTGCACGGCACCGACCATGAATCCGGCGCCGCCGTCGCCGACTACCTGATCGGCCTCGGCCATCGTCGCATTGCCTATGTGCAGGGTTCGGCGAACTACCGCGGCCGCATCGAGCGCCTCTATGGGCTGCGCGAGGTGGTGGAGCGACATCCGGAGGTCGAACTGCGCCAACTCACCTTCGATTCCGAAAAGATGTTCATGGGCCGCTTCCGCGAACTGCTGGACGAGGGCTTCAACCCCACCGCCTTCTTCTGTGCCCATGACGGGCTGGCCCTGACCGCGATGTCCGAGCTGATGGGCATGGGCTACAAGATCCCGCAGGACGCCACGGTGATCGGCTTCGGCGACTTCTCTGCTGCCACCCAGATCACCCCCAACCTCACCACCGTGAAGACGCAGGGCCAGGAGATCGGGGCGGGACTGGCCCGCGTCCTCGACGATCGCATCCACCAGCGCATCAACCCGAGCGTGCCGGTTCGCGTGATGCTCTGCGGCCACCTGATCGAGCGGCAATCCTCGGGGCCGGCGCCTGCCGCCGCAGTAGCGGCGCGCCGCCTCGCCAGAACGGGTTAGTGTAGGGTCACCAGGCCCGCAGCGTTGCGGAACTCGGCCGGGCGGATCAACCCTGCATGCGCCACGGTGACCGAGTGCAGCTTGCCCTCGATTTCGCGCGACCAGAAGTCGAGGAACGCCTTCAGCTCGGGAAACTTCGGCGCCAGATCGTACTCCTGCCAGACAAAGAGCTGCAGCAGCGAGGGCTGGTCAGGAAGATGGTAGTGGATCTGTGCGGTGGTGAGGCCATAGCCCGCCATCTGCTTGAGAAAGGCGCGATCCGTCATGGCAGCAATCCCGTGCTGGTTCATACTGCCGATTAGGCCAGCACGAACAGCGGCTTGACACAAATCAGCACTCTTGGTCGGAGAGTGCCAAATTTTTGCGACACCCTCTTGAACCCCGGTTCTGGCGGAATAGGAGGACCCTACATCCTGCTGCACGAGAAAAAGCTCTCCAATCTCCAGGCTTTGCTGCCCGTTCTTGAATCAGTTGTTCAGTCGGGCAAGCCGCTGCTGATCGTGGCTGAGGATGTGGAAGGCGAGGAAGCTACGCCGGTAACACCGGGTGGCGGCATGGACTTCTAGTCCCGTCGATGACGGACTGCACAAGGGGCCCGGTCGGGCCCCTTGTCGCATCATCCCGTGCTGGCACCGGAAGGGGCGGGGGGCTATGACGGAACCGCCCGCCAGTCTGCCCCGAAAGAGAGTCGGCATGAGCCTCGATACTGCCCTCGACCACGCCTTCGAACTGGTGGACGCTGCCATTAGTGCCGGTCGGATTCCCGGCGGCATCCTGGGCGTCGTCGATGCTGCCGGAAACCGTGCCGTCAGGGTTGACGGCGCCGCGCAGACGGTGCCGCATCGCTCGTCAATTGAGGAGGGCACCTGGTTCGATCTCGCCTCGTTGACCAAGGTGCTGTTCACCACGCCGCGAATCCTTGCGCTGGCGGAACAGGGCAGGCTGGACCTCGACGCGCCCATCACCAGCGTCATGCCCGACTTCGCGCAGTACAATCCCGACAACTGGCAGCGCAAGGTCACCTTCCGCCAGTGCCTCGGCCATCAGACGCCGTTCCCAGGTGTGTTCCCGCTCTATACCTACGGCACCGACCCGAACCTGCTCCGCCATTTCGTGCTGCAGCGCGACTGGGAAGCCGGCCCGGCGGTCTATTCCGACATCAACTTCATCCTGCTCGGCATTGCCATCGAACGGCTGGAAGGGGAGACCATCCGCGCCCTGGATCCCGGCGAGGGCTTCGCCTGGTCTGCCGACCCGTCCACCTCCGCTGCGACGGAACATTGCCCCTGGCGCGGCCGGGTGCTTGTTGGTGAGGTGCATGACGAGAACTGCGCCGCACTCCAGGGCTCCGGTCACGCCGGCCTGTTCGGCACGGTCTCGTCCGTGCTCGGCTTCGCTCATGGCGTGCTGGCCGGCAACACGGTTTCTCCCGCCGCCGTCGGCCTGATGCGCACCCCGCTTTCGGCCCGCCGCACACACGGTTGGGAGCAGCCCTATGTGGGCTGGTCCGGCGGGGAATTGTGCTCGCCCGAGACGATCGGCCATACGGGGTTCACCGGAACCGGCCTTTGGATAGATTTTGCCCGTGGGCGCGCCTGGACGCTGCTGACCAATCGCGTCCATCCCACCCGCCATTTCGACAGCGGCATCTTCGCGCTCCGCCGCGCCGTCGGCGATCGCATCAACCAGCACTGAGGATTCCCCATGGAACCGATCTGGGCCATTGGCCTGATGACCGGCACCGCCCTCGACGGCTTTGTCGACGTGGCCCTGCTCAAGACCGACGGCGTCACGGTGGACCAGTTCGGCCCCTATGAACTGATGCCCTATGGCGAGAACCTGCGCTCCCTGCTGGAAGAGACGCTGGCCGCTGCGCGCGCCTGGAACTTCGACGGACCCGAGCCGACGATCTTCGCCGAAGCCGAAGCGGCGCTGACCCGCGCTCAGGCCGATGCCGTCCGCCGTCTTGTCGAAGGCCGCGGCATGCAGTTGTCCGAGATTGGCGTGGTTGGTTTCCACGGCCAGTCCGTACTCCACCGCGCGCCGAGCGCCGACCGCAAGGGTGACACCCGCCAGCTCGGCGACGGCAACCTGATGCACCAACTGCTCGGCGTCCGCGTCGCGTACGATTTCCGCACCGCCGATGTGCGTGCGGGAGGGCAGGGTGCCCCGCTCGCTGGCATCTACCACCAGGCGCTACTGCGCGGCCTCGGCGCTCGCGGCGAGACGGCCGTGCTCAACCTCGGCGGCGTCGCCAATGTCACCTGGTGGGATGGTGCCGACGAGATGGTGGCGTTCGACACTGGTCCCGCCAATGCGCCCATCAACGATTTCGTCAAGGCGAGCGGCCATGGGGACATGGACCGGGATGGCGCGCTGGCGCTGAGCGGCCGGGTCGATGAAGTGCGGCTGACCGAACTGCTGCGGCACCCCTACCTGTCCGCCCCCTGGCCGAAATCCCTCGACCGCTTCGACTTCACCGAGGCCATGGCCGACGGTCTCGACCTCGCCACCGGTGCGGCAACCCTCACCGCCTTCAGCGCCGCAGCGGTCGGCAAGGGGCTCGACCTCTTGCCGCAGCGGCCGGAGCGGTTGATCGTCAGTGGGGGTG
>JAEZFJ010000058.1 GCA_023437755.1 Pseudomonadota bacterium | reverse complement strand
AGCCAGGGGAGCGCGAGCCCATAGGCGAGCAGGTGCAGGACGACGGCGGCAACGGCCAAGCCGATCACGAGCGCGACGCGGCGGCGCCGGCCGCCGCCCGTCATCATGGCCAGCCAGTAGCGCCCGGCGAGGCGCAGTTCGTGGCGGGCGAACCAGAGCGTGGTCGCGGGAGCTGCGCTCATGCGGCGGTGCCGGTGGCGACGAGTTCTAGGAAGATGTCCTCGAGGCTGGTCTCGCGGCCGGTGCGGGCGCGGAGTTCGGTCAGAGTACCCTCGGCCAGCAGGCGCCCATGGGCGATGACGCCGATGCGTTCGGCCATGCGCTCGGCGACCTCGAGAATGTGGGTGGTCATGATGACGGTGACGCCCTGGCGAACCTTGTCGCGCAGCACGTCCTTGACCTGACGGGCGGAGCCGGCGTCGAGGCCGGTCAGTGGCTCGTCGAGGATGATGAGCTTTGGATCGTGGACGAGGGCGCCGGCCAGAGCCACCTTCTGCAGCATGCCCTTGGAGAAGCCGCCGCAGAGTTCGTCCCGGTGCGGCTCGAGGCCGAGCCAGGCCAGGAGCTCGCGAGCGCGGGTGGCGGCCACGGCGGGATCCATCTGCCACAGGCCCGCGACGAATTCGAGATATTCGAGCGCGGTGAGGCGGTCATAGACCATGGGTTCATCGGAGACCCAGGCGACCAGCCGCTTGGCGGCCACCGGGTCGCGACGGGCGTCGATGCCGAAGATGTGGATGCTGCCCGCGTCTGGTGGCAGGAGTCCGGCGACCATGCGGAGGATGGTGGTCTTGCCGGCGCCGTTGGGGCCGAGCAGGGCGTAGAACTCGCCCGCGGCGACCGTGAGATCGATGCCGTTGACCACGGGGCGGTCGAAGCGCCTGTGGAGGCCGGCGATGGCGAGGGCTGGGGTGGGCATGGCGGCCTCCGAAGGAGCGGAGAGGCTAGCGCAGCGGGGGTTTCGGTGTGGTGAACGGGAGCGGTCGAATTGGCGGTGGAGGCGCTCACGGAACCGCGAGAGCGGCAGGATCGTTGTCGTGGCAAGTCAACAAGGAGGCCGAAAATGGCACCCAATGATCGTGAAACCTTTATTGTCGACCGCAGCAGTGGCGGCGCCGGCGGCGTGATCGTCGGCATTATCGTGGCGCTGGCGCTGGTCGGTATCGCCTACCTCGTGTTCTTCAACGATGCCGGTGGCGGCAGCGGCACGGTGGACGTCGATGTGCCGGCCGTGAGCGTCGATGTGGTGCCGGACGGCCAGTAAGCCTCGTCGGTATCTCGATACGTGAAGGGCGCCCATCGGGCGCCCTTTTCGGTTTTTTGCGGTTGATCCTCGCCTAGAGGGCGATGCGATAGAGGCCGAAGCCGTCCTCGTTGGTGTCGCCGGTGGGCTCGACCGATACAGCGGTGACGTCGGCGACGTGTTCGGCGGCCTTGGGGCCGGTCGCGAACAGGACGGTGGTGTCACCGATGGGGGCGAGCGACCAGTTGCTGTCGGCCTTCGGATTGATGGTGCCGTTCTCGACGATGAAGCGGACGATCAGGTCGCGGTTGGTCTCGGGGCCGATGAAGACGATCTTGTCCGGACCGATGCCCGGGAAGCTGCCGCCGCCGCCGGCACGGTAGTTGTTGGTGGCGACGATGAACTCCTGCTCCGGGTCGATCGGGGCGCCGTTGTACTGGAGCTCGACGATGCGGTTGGCGTCGGGGTTGATCTCCTCCTTGCCGTCGCTCGAGTATTTCGAGGGCTGGGTAACGTCGATCTTGTAGGTGACGCCGTCGATCACGTCGAAGTTGTAGGACGGGAACTCGGTGTTGATGAGCTCGGCGTCGGTGGCGCCGGCCTCGACCTGGTTAAAGATGCCGGCCGAGCGCTCGAGCCAGTTCTTGACGTCGGCGCCGGTGATCTTCACCGCCTGGATGGTGTTGGGATAGAGGTAGAGGTCGGCGACGTTCTTGATGGCGACCGGGCCGACGGGCACGTCGGTGTAGTAGTCCGGGCCACCGCGGCCGCCGGCCTTGAACGGGGCAGCGGCGGACAGGATCGGCAGCGCCTCCCACTCGGTGCCCTTCATCATCTGCTCGATGTACCAGGTCTGTGCCTGCGAGACGATCTGGACCGAGGGATCATCGGCCACGAGGGCGAAGTAGGAGTGGAGCGGGGCGGCGGTCTCGCCGACGGCGCGGCGGACATAGTCCAGCGTTTCCTGGTGTTCCTGCTCGGCAGCGGCGACGACTTCTTCCTCGTCCTCGACCAGCGGCTGCACCTTGCCATCGACACGCTCGGAGATCGGGCGGGCTTCGGCAGTGTGGGAGACCACGGTCCACTTGCCGTCGCCGTCCTGCTCGAGGAGGAGGTCGATCAGGCCCATATGCGAGCCCCAGAAGCCGGGCATGACGGCGGGCTTGCCGGCAAGGGTGCCCGCTTCGATATCGACGCCTTCGATGCCTTCATAGTCGGGGCCGGGGAACACCAGGTGCTGGTGGCCGGTGAGCACCACGTCGACGCCCTCGACGCCGGCGAGCTGGAGCGAGGCGTTCTCGGCCCCGGTGCCCTGGTCAGCGGCGATGCCGGAGTGGGAGAGGGCGATGACGATGTCGGCGCCTTCCTCCTTCATCTTGGGCACATAGGCGCGGGCGGTCTCGACGATGTCGCGGGTGTCGACCTTGCCGGTGAGGTGAGTGGCGTCCCAGGTCATGATCTGGGGCGGCAGGAAGCCGATGAGGCCGATGCGGATCGTGCGGGCGGTGCCGGAGCCGTCAGTCAGCTCCTTGTCGATGATCAGGTAGGGGGCGATGTAGGTGTCATCGGAGAGCGGATCGGCGGCCAGTTCGCCGCGCACGAGATTGGCGGAGACGAACGGGAATTCGGCGCCTTCGATGGCCTTGTCCAGATATTCAAGGCCGTAGTTGAACTCGTGGTTGCCAAGGGTCGCGGCGTCATAGCCGAGGGTGTTCATCGCCTTGATGATGGGGTGGACGTTGTCGTCGAGCCCCTTTTCGTAGGCGATGTAGTCGCCCATCGGGTTGCCCTGGATAATGTCGCCATTGTCGAGCAGGATGGAGTTGCCGGCTTCAGCGCGGATCGACTCGATGATCGAGGCGGTGCGGGCAAGGCCCATCGTGTCGTTGGGCGCGTCGGCATAGTAGTCGTAGGCGAACACGGCGACATGGAGATCGGTGGTCTCCATGATGCGCAGATGCGCCTGGTTGGACTGGGCGAGGACGGCGTAGGGGTGCATAGCGACCATGGCGCCGACGCTGGCGGAGCCGGCGAGGAAAGCGCGCCGGCTGATATTGGGCAGGAAATTCATGTGGACGTCTCCCTGAGATGGTCTTGTTCAAACCAGATGGGCGGGAGCGCCGCGCCCCCGCACCAGAGCGGACCCGAAGGTCCGGAAGCCCCTGCAGGGGCCGGTGTGCTCATGCCGTCGTCGGGTGACGCTGGGATGACGACGTGGAGGTGAGGCTAGTGCAGATTTGACCGGCTGGTCAATTTATGACAGCGCAGATCGAACGCGGAAGGAACCCGGGACGGGGCGGCGGGCTTCTAGAGGCGCGGGGACTTGGAGGGCTAGATCATGAAGTGGCGCGGGCGCCGGCAGAGTTCCAACATTCAGGACCGGCGTGGAGCCGGCGGCGGAGGGTTCCGCGGCGGCTTCGGCGGCAGCCCGTTCGGCCGGGGTGGCGGCGGATTGCGCATCCCGATGGGCGGGCGCACCAGCCGCGGCGGCATGGGCGGCATCCTGGGCATCGTGGTGGTGCTGGGGCTGATCTGGCTGCTGACCGGCACCAACCCGATCGACATGCTGACGGGCGGATCCAGTTCGACCAGCAGCGTCAGTTCGTCGAGCTACCGGCCAGAGAATGGCAGCGCCGACGAACTGCGTGAATTCGTCGGTGTGGTGATCCAGGAAACCGAAGACCTGTGGAATGCCGAGTTCGCAGAGATCGGCGAGGACTATCCGGAGCCGACGGTCGTGCTGTTTACCGGGCAGACCGACAGCGGCTGTGGGCCTGCCGACGCGAGCACGGGCCCGTTCTACTGCCCGCTCGACCAGCAGGTCTATATTGACCTCGGCTTCTACGACATGTTGCGTGACCAGTTCGGCGCGCCGGGCGATTTCGCGCAGGCCTATGTGCTGGCCCATGAGGTCGGCCACCACATCCAGCAATTGACGGGCGTCCTGGGCGACTTCAATCAGCGTCGCCAGAGCATGAGCCAGGAAGAGGCCAATGCCTGGTCGGTGCGGGTCGAACTGCAGGCAGACTGCTATGCCGGCATCTGGGCGGCTTATGCCGGACAGGAAGACCTGCTGGAGAACGGGGATATCGAGGAAGCGATCAACGCCGCGATCCAGATCGGCGACGACACGCTGCAGCGCCGGTCACAGGGTTTCGTGGTACCCAAGACCTTCAATCACGGCACCTCCGAGCAGCGGAAGACCTGGTTCGAACGCGGCTATCGCGGCGGCGACCCGGGGGTCTGCGATACGTTCTCGGGAAGCGTGTGATGGCGGCCGAAGTGGCCGAGCTGCGGTTCAAGGATGACGGGGTGTTCCCGAACAGCCCGTTGCCGCTGCTGCTCTATCGCGGCGTAACGGACGGGGACGGCCCGGAGCCGATCGAGCGCCTGTTCGATCGGAATGTCTGGCCGCCGCAGTGGCGGGCAACGGTGTTCACCTTCCACCACTATCACTCAAAGAGCCATGAATGCCTGGGCGTGGCGAGCGGGCATGCGACGCTGCGGTTCGGCGGGCCCGAGGGTGAAGAGGTGCGGGTGCAAGCCGGCGATGTGGTGGTGATCCCCGCTGGGGTGGCGCACCAGCGGGTGATGGCGAGCACCGACTTCCTGGTCGTCGGCGCCTATCCGCCGGGACAAGAGGACTTCGACACCCTGCGGGGGCAGCCGGAAGACCGGCCCAAGGCGGACGAGAATATAGCCAAGGTACCGATGCCCGAGAGTGATCCTGTCGAGGGCCGCGGCGGGCATCTGAGCGCGGCCTGGAGCAAGCCGTGAGCGCGGCGAAGCTGGACTATTCCTTTTCGCGACAGGTGCCGGCGTCCGCCCTCAAATCCCTGCTGGGCCAGACCAGCTGGGCCAACGGCAGGACCGACGACGAACTGATGCAGATCATCGCGAACTCTCCGCTACAGATTGGCGTGTGGGATGGCGACAGAGTGGTGGGCTACGCCCGCGCGCTGACGGACGGGCGCTTCCGGGCGTTGATCGACGACGTGGTCGTGGATGAAGACCTGCGGGGCAGCGGTGTCGGCACCGAAATCATGCGACGGCTTCTGGAACGGCTGGCCGCTGTGGACCAGGTGGTG
>JAEZFJ010000057.1 GCA_023437755.1 Pseudomonadota bacterium | reverse complement strand
GGCTCGAGCAGAGGGGGCTGATGCTGGTTCCGGCCAGCGCCTTGATGCAATAGAGCTGCCAGAGATGAGTGCCCTTTCCGCCCGCCCCGACCGCGACGCCCTGCCCTATCGCGACTGCGTCGGTGTTGCCGTGTTCAACAGGCACGGCGATGTGTTCATCGGCCGGCGCAAGCCGGAGCCGTCGGGCGATGACGTGTCCGAAGTCGAAGCCCCCTGGCAGATGCCGCAGGGTGGCATCGATCTCGGCGAGGACCCGCTGCGCGCCGCGTTGCGCGAGCTGTTCGAGGAAACCAACATCGCCTCGGTGAGCCTTCTGGCCGAAGCGCCGGAGTGGATCACCTACGACCTGCCCGACGACCTGCTCGGCATCGCCCTGCGCGGACGCTATCGCGGCCAGCGCCAGCGCTGGTTCGCCTTCGCCTTCACCGGCAACGACGGCGAGATCGACGTCGACAATCCCGGTGGCGGCAAGGTCGAGGCCGAGTTCGATGCCTGGCGCTGGGAGCGCCTCAGCCGGACGCCGCAACTGATCGTGCCGTTCAAGCGCCCGGCCTACGAGCAGGTCGCCGCGGCCTTCGCCGAAATCCCGCAACGCTTCGCCCACAGCTGAACCATGAAAACCATCGGCCTGATCGGCGGCATGAGCTGGGAATCGACGGCGCACTACTACCGCATCCTCAACCAGGAGACCGCGGCGCGCCTTGGTGGCCTCCACTCGGCCCCGGTGATCGTCCACTCGGTCGATTTCGCGCCGGTTGCAGCGATGCAGTCGGAAGGGCGCTGGGATGAGGCCTGTGTGCAGTTGGCGGAGATTGCGGCAGGGCTCGAGCGCGCCGGTGCCGGGGTGATCGGGCTTGCGACCAACACCATGCACAAGGTGGCCGGGCCGATCACGGCGGCGATCGGGGTCCCCTTCATCCACATCGCCGCGCCGACTGCGGATGCCCTGCTCGCTGATGGCTTCGGCACCGTGGGCCTGCTGGGCACCCGCTTCACCATGGAAGAGCCGTTTTACCTCGACGGGCTCCGCCAGCGCGGGCTCGAGGCGCTGGTGCCGGAGGTGGATCGCACCAACCTCAACGGCATCATCTACGAGGAGCTCTGCCTGGGCATCGTGCGCGAGGAGTCGCGGCGGGTCTATGTCACTGCCATCGAGCGCCTGGCGGCGCGCGGGGCGGAAGCGGTGATCCTCGGCTGCACCGAGATCGGGATGCTGATCGACGATTCAGTCAGCCCGCTGCCGGTTTATGACACCACCGAGCTGCACGCCAAGGCACTGGTAGAGGCGGCGCTGGCGTAGGCGCCACGTCGCTCCCGCGTTTGAAGGGCCTCTCGGCCATCCGATTGGATCGGACCTAAGCCGCCCGACGGACTTCGGCAGCCATCTTCTGCTCCACCTGGAACACGGCGACGATCTCGTCCAGCGAGCGCGCCTGCGCCTGCTGCCACTCCTGACCTCGTCCGATGAGCGCTCCACCAGCGCCTTCACCTCGGCAGAGGCATATCGGCAGCGTGCCTCGCGGTGCAATTTGCGAAAGGCATTCGCATTCTGCAACGCAGATGTGGACGGCCGTGAGGACGATCGCGAGCAAAGCCGGGCGTTTCGGGATGGCACGGTTTTCGCACTAGGGGTGATGTCCGGATCTTGTGCATGTGTACCGGATGTCAGTCAGCGGGTCCCGCTCCTGCGACCGGGGCGGGACCCCCGACGCCTGCCGACAGGCCGCACTTGCCGCCACCGGCTCCAGCCACTAGATATCATTGCGTTTTCAACCGGAGACGACCATGCGCGCCGTGCTCGACATCATCCTGCTGATCCTCCAGCTCTACTGGTGGATCGTGCTCGCCATGATCATCATGAGCTGGCTGATCTCGTTCAACGTGATCAACACCCGCAATCAGTTCGTCGCTTCGGTCTGGCGCATCCTCAACCAGCTCACCGAGCCGGTGCTGCGCCCCATCCGCCGCATGATGCCGAACCTGTCGGGCCTCGATATCAGCCCGATCATCCTGTTCATCATCATCTTCTTCATCGAGCGGATCATCATCTACTACATCTACCCCAACGTTTTCTGACGTGGCTGACGCCCGCTGCTGGCGCCCGGTCGCGGCCGGGCTCGAGCTGTTCCTGCGGGTAACGCCGAACAGCGGCAGGGACGCCATCGATGGGGTGGAACTGCGCGACGACGGTCGCTCGGTGCTGCGGCTGCGGGTGACCGCCGTGCCCGACAAGGGCAAGGCCAACGCCGCCGTGGTGGCGCTGATCGCCAAGGCGCTCGGCGTGCCAAAGAGCAAGGTGGAGCTGGTCAGCGGCGAGACGGCGCGGCTGAAGACGCTGCGGATCGAGGGCGATGGCGAGGCGCTTATCGCCCTGATCGACGCGCTGGAGTAGCCGCTACTTGCCGCCGAGCCGGCAGACGATTTCCCACTCTTCCGGCGTCACGCGCGACACCGACAGCCGCGACAGCCGCACCAGTTCCATCTGCTCCAGTCCCTGAGTCTGCTTGATGGTGGCAAGGGTCACCGGCCTGGGAAGCGGCTCCACCGACTGCACGTCGACGCATTCCCACACCACATTGCCCTTGTCGTTCGGCTCCGCGGTGGAGTCCTTGTGGGCCGGCGCCACGATCTTCATGATGCCGACCACTTCCTTGCCGATGTTGGAGTGGTAGAAGAAGGCGAGGTCGCCCACTTCCATCTCCTTCATGTTGTTGCGCGCGGTGAAGTTGCGCACGCCGTGCCATTCCTCCGCTTCGCCCTTTGCCGTCTTGGCGACCAGGTCATCGAAGGAAAACACATCCGGCTCGGATTTCATCAACCAGTAGGCCAAGGCTCACTTCCCGATCGCGACATTGTCGATGGCGATGCGCCACGGCTTGATCTCGTAGGAGCCGAAAATGCCCTCCTTGATGAAGGGGTCGGCCTCGAAGGCAGCTGTGGCTTCCTCGATCGAGGCTGCCTCGAGCACCATCAGCGAGCCTCCGGGATTGCCGGCGCCGTCGAGCAGGGCGCCCGCCAGCTTCAGCTTGCTGCCCAGGCTGTTGAGGTGATCGAGATGCACCGGGCGCGTTGCAGTCCGCTGTTCGGTGGTGCCGGGCTTGTCCTTGGCGATCAGGGCATAGAGCATGGGGTCAATCCTCCCGCTTGAGTGGGCGGGACATCAGCCCCGCAACAACAGTGGCAATATCCGCCTCGCCCGCCAGCACCTGCACCACCGCATCGACAAGCGGCGCATCGACACCGGTCTCGCGGGCGAGTTGCTGCGCCACCGGCGCGGTCCAGGTGCCTTCTGCGAGCCCGACATCGGCGGTGATGTCCTCCGGCCGGCGCCCGGCACCGAGCGCCATGCCGAAGCGGTAGTTGCGCGACTGCGCCGAGGTGCAACTGAGGGTAAGGTCGCCAAGGCCAGCCAGCCCGGTCAGGGTCGAGGGGGAGCCGCCGAGGGTACGAACCAGCCGCGCCAGTTCGGCAAAGGCGCGTGCGATCAACGCAGAGCGGGCCGACGCACCGAGGCCGGCCCCTTCCACCGCACCACAGGCGAGCGCGTACACATTCTTGAGCGCACCCGCGAGTTCCACGCCGATCCGGTCGTCCGCCGCGTAGGGCCTGAAGCTCGGACCGGCAAGCGCCGCGGCAAGGTCGGAGGTGTCGCTGGGATCGTCTCGGGCGAGCGTCACCGCCGTTGGCCGGCCGGCGGCGACGTCCGCTGCAAAGCTCGGTCCGGAGAGAACAAAGGGAATGGCACCCGGCGCCATGTCGCGAAGGACTTCGCTCTGGCGCAGCAGCGTGCCGGTTTCGAGACCCTTGGCCGACAGCACGACCGGCTTGCCAGAGAAAAGGTCGAGCGAGAGGGCGGTGAGCAGCGTCCGCGTCGCCTGCGCCGGCACGGC
>JAEZFJ010000035.1 GCA_023437755.1 Pseudomonadota bacterium | reverse complement strand
GGCAAGGACCAGTCGCCGGCCGAATAAGGCAGGCGAGATGCGATGAAATGGCCGCTCCTCGTGGGCGGCCATTTTCGTTCCGAGGTGGTCACATGCGGCGTCCGGGGTTACACCGGTGTGCCGGCTTGCGGCAGCTTTCGTATACACTAGATATTAGGTTACCGAACGTAACCTTTGGACATCGCGATGACCGACTACGGGCACGAGCTGCGCTTTGGCACCTTCATCACGCCGCAGGCAAAGCAGGCCGACGACGTGGTGGCGCTGGCGCAGCGGAGCGAGGCGGTGGGGCTCGACCTCGTCACCTTCCAGGACCATCCCTACCAGTCCAACTTTCTCGACACCTGGACGCTGCTGAGCTTCGTTGCCGCGCGCACCGAGCGGGTGAAGCTGGCCGGCAATGTCCTGAACCTGCCGCTGAGGCCGCCGGCAGTGCTGGCGCGCGCTGCGGCCAGCCTTGACCTGCTGTCGCATGGTCGCTTCGAACTCGGGCTCGGCTCCGGCGCCTTCTGGGACGGCAGCGAGGCGATGGGTGGCACGAAGCTGACACCGGGCGAGGCCGTCGAGGGGCTGGAAGAAGCCATGGAGATCATCCGCGGTATCTGGGATGCGGGAGCGCCTGGTGGCGTGCGCGTGGATGGCAAGTACCACAAGGCAGCCGGGGCACGCCGTGGCCCCCTGCCCCAGCACCGGATCGACATCTGGCTCGGTGCCTACAAACCCCGGATGCTGCGGCTGGTCGGGCGCAAGGCCGATGGGTGGCTACCCTCGAGGAGCTACATCAAGGAGCCGACGATCGCTGAATCGAATGCGATGATCGATGAGGCGGCGGAGAAGGCCGGGCGCAGCCCCCGCGAGATCCGAAGGCTGCTGAACCTGTTCGGCAGCCGGCTGGCCGATGGCGAAGATGCACGGCAGCTCGCCGACGAAATCACCGCGCTGACGCTCGAGCACGGGTTTTCGACCTTCATCCTGCCGGCCGATGCGCCGGGGCTGATCGAGACCTTCGGCAAGGAAGTGGCTCCCCGGGTGCAGGAGAAGGTGGCCAGCGGCCGCGCGGCGGCGGGCACCAGCACCGGAGCGGTGCGCAGCGCCGCGGCTGTGGCGATGCGGGTGGCGGGGATCGACTATGAGCGGGTGCCGCCCGCCCTGGCTGAAGTGACCATCGAGCCGAGCGACCACGCTTACGCCCAACACCGCTCCACCTATATCCATCGGGGCCAACCTGGACTGGTGCTGCGGCCGCGCAACGCAGCGGAAGTGGCGGAGGCGGTGAGCTTCGCTGCGGCGCAGGCGGTGCCGATGGCGGTGCGGAGCGGCGGGCACGGGATTTCCGGCAAGGCCACCAATGACGGCGGCATTGTCATCGACGTCGGGCAGCTCAACGCGGTCGAGCTCATCGATCCGGTAACCAGCCGGTTCCGCGTAGGACCCGGTGCGCGCTGGGGCGAAGTGGCATCGGCGCTGGCGCCGCATGGGCTCGGCATGAGCTCGGGGGACTATGGTGATGTCGGGGTAGGCGGTTTGGCGACGGCCGGCGGCATCGGCTGGATCTCGCGCCAGCACGGGCTGACCATCGACCATGTGGTTGCGGCGGAGGTGGTGCTGGCGGACGGCCGACAGGTGCGTGCGGACGCGGAGAACAATCCCGACCTGTTCTGGGCCCTGCGCGGTGCGGGTGGCAATTTCGGCGTGGTGACGGCACTGGAGCTCGAGGCCTACCCTGTCAGCAACGTGGTGTTTGCGCAGATCACCTACGACCTCGGCGACGCCGAGCAGGTGATCCCGCGCTGGGCCGAGACCGTGATTGCGGCGCCATGGGCCCTGACGAGCTTTCTGACCATGGTGCCTGCGCGCAGCGGCAACCCCGCTTTCGGGCAGGCCATGATCGTCATCAATGATCCCGATCCCGGCGTCGCCGAGCCGATGCTGCAGCCCTTCCTGGATGTCGGACCGGTTCTCGGGAGCCGCGCCTATGTGATGCCCTATTCGGGGCTGATCCAGTCGCATTTCAGCGGCCATGACGGTGTTGGCGGGCTGGTGTCGCACAGCGGCATGCTGACCACGGTGACGCCGGAGATCGCCCGCGGGATGAGCGACATCCTCAGAGCCAAGGCCACCGACATGATGCAGTTGCGAGCGGTCGGGGGCGCGGTGAACGATGTGGCGCCGGAGGCGACAGCCTATGCCCACCGGCACCAGAACTTCTGCCTCAATGCCGGCGGCTCCGGCTCGGTGGCCGAGCGGCTGGAATCGCTCTGGCCGGCGCTCGAGGCGCATCTGGATGGGCTCTATCTCAGCTTCGAGACCGGCAGCGAGCGGTCATACCTGGAGCGGGCGTTTCCCGGCAAGACCTTGGAGCGGCTGCGGGCGCTGAAGGCGGAGTATGATCCAAAGGGGCTGTTCAACAGCAATTTCCCGATCCCGCCGGCGGAGGCTGTAGCGGCAGCGGAGTAGCGCTGCGCGTCGGTAAACCCCTCACCCGATACTTCGCCGCGTCGACCTCTCCCTACAGGGGAGGAGCGTCTCGGGTTTCTCGTAGACCTCATCCTGAGCCTGTCGAAGGACGAGGTCGCCGCACCGTGCTACCGACCTCGTGGTTCGACACGCTCACCATGAGGTCTAGGAGGGGACAGTGGTCGGGGCAGCACCGTCTAGCCTCCTTTCACCACTCCCAGAGCAATGCTGCTCTCTGCAGCGGCGAGGATGGCTTCCTTGCCGGAGCGGAGGGGGCGGCCGAGCAGGGCTTCGCCCTTGGTTCGGTCGAAGTGCTTTTCATTGCCGATGTCGTTGATGATCTGGCGAGTGGGCCCACCGAAGCGCGCCAGGACGCGGATGATCCAGTCAGGGACGATCTTCTGGGTGATGGTGCGATCCGGATAGGCCTCACGCAGGATCTGCGCCACCTCGGGAAACGGGGTGTAGTCGCCGGCGGCTAGGTAGCGTTCGCCGATGCTGACCTCGTTCCGGACTGCGGCGACATGCATGGCGGCGACGTCGCGCACATCGATGATGGAGAAGCCATTCCTGGGCACGGCCGGCGTCTTGCCGTTGAGGAGGTCCGACACCATCAGCAGCGAGATGCTGGCATCGTCGTCGAGCGCCGGTCCGAGAATGGCGCCGGGATGGATGGTGGTCAGCGCCATGCCGTTGTCGCGGGAAAAAGCCCAGGCGGCCTGTTCGGCGCGGGTCTTGCCGATGCAGTAGGCCCAGGTGAAGCGCATGCTGTCGAGCAGGGTAAAGTGAGTCTCGTCATAGACCCGGCGGCCGCGATCATGGCCATGACCATAAGCGACGGTGGCGATGGAAGAGGTCATCACCACGCGACGGACGTGGGCTGCATGCGCATGGCGCAGCACCCGCTCGGTCCCTTCAACGGCCGGGCGGATGACGACGCCGGCGTCCCGGGGCTCTTCGGCAACGATCTGCGCTGCCACATGGCAGATGGCGTCGACCCCTGCCATGGCGTCCGGCCAGCCGGCGTCATCCATCAGGTCCGCTTCGACATGGGTAAACCGGGAGAGGGCGCCGGGCCCGAGTTGAGCGCTGATAGCCCCGTGGATCTGTGGAACCTTGTCCGGACGCCGCACCGTGCCCCGAATCGAAAAGCCCGCGCGCAGCAACTCGATGACGGTCCATTTACCGACAAAGCCGCTCGCGCCGGTCACGAGAATAGTGCCGCTGTCCATGATGTGTCCCCCTGCCCCGCCCCAGATATGCCGCAGGTGGGATCGGTGCGACAAGCGCGACATCGACCCGTCAGGTCCCGAACACTAAAAAGCGGCGGCGGCGTGGGACGCGGGCGCGCGCACTAGGGG
>JAEZFJ010000379.1 GCA_023437755.1 Pseudomonadota bacterium | reverse complement strand
GGGCTGCCTTTGGCGATTTCCTGGCCATGTTGATCAGCCACGATCCCAAGGGACTGTTCGACATCATCGAAGTGCGGCTCTCGCTCGAGGTCCAGGCCGCGACCCTTGCGGCCAAGCGCGCCACCCGCGCCGGGCTGCTGGGGCTGGAAAACGCCCTCGCATCGATGCGGGAGGCCGCCGGCACCGAAGGCCTCACCGATCCGGACCGGGAGGCCCAATTCCATGCCGCCGACGTGGCCTTTCACGAGGCCGTGGCGCTGGCCAGCGGCAACCGCGTGCTGGGCGCACTGTTCGAGGCCATGGCGGGGCCGCTGCGAGAAGGCTTTTTTATCAGCCGGCGCGGCCACGAGCAGCGCGGCCACACCGTATTCGATACCATTGCCGCCCACGAGCGCATTCTCGAGAGTATCCGCGCCGGCAATGCACGGGCGGCGGCGGAAGCCATGCGTTTCCACCTCAAGGACACAGAGCGCGACATCCGGGTGGCGGTGAGCCGCCTGCGTCGCACCGGCTGAGGGCCGCACACGGCTTCGTGTCGGGGACGTTGCCGCATTGTAACTTTGAAAATATCGCGCGGCTGCTAGAGTTTACGGACGCGCCGAGCGGCTCGCTTTCCCTGCCCCTGACGATCCGAGACTTCTGTTGATCCGGCAAATCATCGCCTCCATTGTTGTTCTCGCCGGCGCGGCGCTCGCCTGGGTTTTCCTTGCACCCGGCGCTGCGGAAACACTGGCGCGGGTCGGGATCGCCCTGCCCTTCGGACCCGAGGCGCCGGCGGCGCAGCCCGGTCGGCCCGGTGGCGGTGGCGCCGGCATGCCGGGAGCAGGCCCCGGGGGCCGGCCGGGTGGATTCGGCGGGCGGACCACCAATGTGGTGACCACCGCCGTCACCATGGCGACCATCAACGACCGGCTGACCGCCATCGGCGAAGGGTCGGCGGTTCGCTCGGTAACGGTGACCGCGCCCGCTGGCGGCGAGCTGGCGGAAGTGCTGGTGCGCCCCGGACAGGTGGTCGCTGCCGGCGACGTCATCGCCCGCTTCGATGCCGCGGCCGAACAGATCGCCTATGACCGCGCCCGCCTCGCCGTCGAGGACGCCCAGGCCGCCCTGGCGCGAACCGAGGGGCTTGCCAGTTCGAGCCTCGTCGCGACCACCGCCCTCACGGCTGCCAAGCTCGCCGCCAACAATGCCGAACTCGAACTGCGCAATGCCGAAGTGGCCCTCGACCGGCGCACCATCACCAGCCCCATTGCCGGCACGGTCGGGCTCTTGCGGGTGACACCCGGCAACTATGTCGGTGCCCAGACCACCGTCACCACCATTGACGATACCTCGTCCGTGCTGATCGATTTCTGGGTACCTGAACGCTACGCCGCCAACATCACGCCAGACATGCCCGTGACGGTGTCCGCCGTCGCTCTGCCCGGCCGCAGTTTCGCCGGCGAGGTCAGCGCCATCGACAACCGCATCGATCCGGCGAGCCGCACGCTGCAGGTGCAGGCCGAGATCCCCAACCCAGATGGCATTCTTCGCTCCGGCATGAGCTTCTCGGTGGCGCTGGATTTCCCCGGCGAGGAATTCCCTGCGGTCAATCCGCTGGCGATCCTGTGGTCCACCGAGGGCTCGTATGTGTGGAAATACGAAGACGGCCACTCCACGCGGGTGATGGCCGAGATCGTGCAGCGCAACAGCGATGGCGTGCTGGTGCGCGCCGACCTGTCGCCCGGTGACGCGATCATCACCGAAGGCATCCTGCAGCTGAGCGAGGGCGATGCGGTGACCCTGCTCGACGGTCCCGACGGCAGCACCGCCACCGCCGAAACCTCGGCGACGCCTTAGGGGAGCTGCCATGTCGATCGCCAGCAAGAATGAACGCGGCGGCACCCTGGCAGCGCTGTTCGTGCGCCGCCCGGTGCTGGCGCTGGTGCTCAACGCGCTGATCATGGTGGCCGGGCTTGCGGCCTTGCTGGGCGTCGAAGTGCGCGAACTGCCGCGGGTCGAACAGCCGGTGCTGTCGATCTCCACGAGCTTTCCCGGCGCCGCTGCGGAAACGGTGGATCGGGAGATTACCGCCGTGGTGGAAGGCGCGGTGGCGCGCGTCCAGGGTGTCACGGCGATCTCGTCGAGTTCCTCGGTCGGACAAAGCCGGGTGACGCTGGAATTCAGCGACTCCACCAACCTCGACATCGCCACCTCCGACGTGCGCGACGCCTTGAGCCGGGTGACGCGGGGGCTGCCAGATGGGGTGAACGAACCGACGATCTTCAAGGCCGACAGCGATGCCCAGGCCGTCATCCAGTTGGCCGTCACCTCCGACACGATGAGTGTCGCCGAACTCAGCGAACTGGTGGAGTCTGTCGTCTCCGAACGGCTGGCGGCGGTCGATGGCGTGGCCGAAGTGCAGGTCTACGGCACCCGCAGCACTGCCTTCGAGATCGACATCGACCCGCTCAAGCTCGCCAGCCTCGGCCTCACCGTGGCCGACGTGCGCAATGCCTTGTCCACCATTGCCTTCGACACTCCGGCGGGCTCGATCAATGGCCCCAACCAGAACATATCGGTTCGGGCCCTGTCGGAAGTCAGCCGTCCGGAAGATTTCGAGCAGCTCATCATCAACGGCACGACCCGGCTGGGCGACGTCGCCACGGTGGTCTTCGATGCCAGCGCCAGCACCTCGGCGATCCGCGCCGACGGCAAGCCGGGCATCGGTCTCGGCATCGTGCGTCAGGCGCAATCCAATACCATCGCCATCTCCGAAGCGATCCACGCCGCCGTCGACACCCTCAACCAGACGCTGCCGGATGGCGTGAACGTTCAGATTTCGAGCGATGACGCGGTGTTCATCGAAGGCGCGCTGCACGAGGTGGAGATCGCACTGGTCGTCGCGCTCGTGGTGGTGATCGCCATCATCTACCTGTTCCTGCTCGACTGGCGCGCCACCATCGTGCCGGCCCTGGCAATGCCCATCGCCTTGCTCGGGGCGGTGGCCGGGATCTACCTCGCCGGTTTCTCGCTCAACATCATCACCCTGCTGGCGCTGGTGCTGGCCACCGGCCTTGTCGTCGACGACGCCATCGTGGTGCTGGAAAACATCGTGCGCCGCAAACACCTCGGCGCGGGTCCGCGTGCCGCCGCGGTGCTGGGAACGCAGGAGGTGTTCTTTGCCGTCATTGCCACCACGCTGACGCTGGCGGCGGTGTTTATCCCGCTGTCCTTCCTCGACGGCCAGACCGGACGGCTGTTCCGCGAATTCGGCTTTACCTTGGCGATTGCGGTGCTGTTGTCCTCGCTGGTGGCGCTGACGCTCGGGCCGATGATCGCCTCGCGTTTCCTCCGCGCGGGTGAGGCGCAGAGCCATGGCGGCCTGTTCGGCGCCATCGGCCGCGCCTTCGCCGGCTTCTATCGCGTCACGCTGGCGCTGGCGCTGAAGAACCCGCTGGTCGTGGTGCTGGTGGCGCTGCTGTTCGCGGCCTCGTCCTTTTACGTCTATGGCAGCCTTCGGCAGGAGATCACCCCGGCCGAGGACCGCTCGCAGATCAACCTGCGGGTTTCGGCGCCCAACACGGCCAGCCTCGACTTCGTCCGCACGCGCCTCAGCCAGGTGGAGAGC
>JAEZFJ010000041.1 GCA_023437755.1 Pseudomonadota bacterium | reverse complement strand
GCTCGGTGCTCGCGCTCACGCTCGAGCCTGAAGGCGGCTCACCCACCGGCGTCGCGACCGGCCCAATCGTCGCCAAGGGCGCCGTCACCCGCATCTAGCTCGTGTTGTTGAAGGTGGTCCGGCCACGTTGCCGGGGCAGGGGCGGACTCCGTCGCATATCGCGGACTGGCCAGCTTGGCGGACCGATGACGGCGAAAAAAACCCGGAAGCTACGAGTCGCGGCACAAAAGGTTTCGGCAGTTTCTGCGGAAAAAGCCTGAAACTCGCAAAAACTGTCCGCCCCCTGCCTCCGTACCTTCCTGCGTCCCCGGCGAACGGGGAAACACATCACAAGGAAGGTATCGAACAATGATCGCTCTTCGCTCCATCACCGCCGCCGCCCTGCTCTCCGCTGCCGCCCTCACCGGCACCGCCTTTGCCCAGGAGAACCCCGAAGTGGGTGGCGCCCCGATGCTTGCCGACCGCAACATCGTCGAAAACGCCGTCAACTCTGCCGACCACACCACGCTGGTTGCCGCCGTTCAGGCCGCCGGCCTCGTCGAGACCCTTTCGGGCGAAGGCCCGTTCACCGTCTTCGCGCCTGTCAACGCTGCCTTCGAGGCGCTGCCGGCCGGTACCGTCGAAACCCTGCTCATGCCCGAAAACAAGGATCAGCTGACCCAGATCCTCACCTGCCATGTCGTGCCCGCCCAAGCGCTGGCCGCTGACGTGCTCGGCATGATCGAATCGGGCGGCGGCGAAGCCAAGGTCGACACCGTCGGCGGCTGTGAACTGACGCTGTCCACCGAAGGCGGCAACGTCATCGTCACCGACGAGAATGGCAATGCCGCGACCGTCACCATCGCGGACGTGATCCAGTCCAACGGCGTGATCCACGTTATCGACGCGGTGCTGCTGCCGGCTTCGTAAGCCTCACCAACTCTTGACGGCAGCGGGCCCTCCAAAGCGCTACACTGCCGTCAACCGAACCCCGCGTCGCGCCCGTTCCCTCGGGGCAGCGGTGCGGGGTTCGCCCTTGCTGGGAGAACGACCATGGCCACCACTCGCCGCAATTTCCTGCTCGCCGGAACCGCCATGGCGGCCCTCGGCGCCTTCACCGTGCTGCGCCCATCCCCCCGAGCCGCTGAAGGCGAGTTTCCGTTCCGGCTGACCGAGGCGGAATGGCGCGCCCGCCTCGATCCGGCCGCTTACAAGGTGCTGCGCGACCACGGCACCGAATGGGCCTTCAGTTCCCCGCTCAACGACGAGAAGCGACCCGGCATCTTCCACTGCGCCGGTTGCGACCAGGCGCTGTTCGATGCCGGCACGAAATATGACAGCGGCACCGGCTGGCCCAGCTTCTACACCTATCTCGACGGCGCTCTCGGCACCTCGGAAGACACCAGCTTCGGCATGACACGCATCGAAGTGCACTGCAGCAATTGCGGCGGTCACCAGGGCCACGTCTTCAATGATGGTCCGCAGCCGACGGGCCTGCGCTACTGCATCAACGGCGTTTCGCTTCGCTTCGAACCGGCTGCGGCGTGACAGAAACCGGAACAAACTCCGGCGCCATCGGTTGGCCTTTCACACACGAAAGGATCCAATGATGAGCAAGGAAAAGTCCGACGAAGAACAGCTCAAGAAGATGGACAAGGGCGGCCACCTCGGCGGCACCACCTTCGGCCAGACCGCCGACGCCAAGACCAAGGACACCCGCGAGGGGGGCGACAAGGCCCGCCCGAACGACGGGCGGAACTGACACCGTCGGGACACCGGTCGCTCAACCCCCACGATTGTCACCCCCGAGCAAGCGGGGGCCCATCCTGAGATCTCAAGATGGACCCCGGCTCAAGGCCGGGGTGACATCGAGTTTCTTGATGTAAGCAGGCCCAGCCCGGACCTACTCTGCCGCACTCTGCTCCAGGGGGCGCTGGTCGGTAATCGCCAGCGGCTCCTCCGGAGCCTCCACCTGCGGCTGCTTGCGGCGGATGCGCAGGCGCTTGATGCGGCGGCTGTCGGCGGCCAGCACCTCGAAATCGAAGTGCGGAAGGTTGTTCACCCGCTCGCCGCGCTTGGGGACGTGACCGGCCAGGTCGAACACCAGCCCGCCGATCGTTTCCACATCCTCACCATACTCGCCGGGGTCGAAGTCCGGCCCGAGCAGCGCCTTGACGTCGTTCAACTCCGCCCGGGCATCGGCGACCCAGATGTCGGTCCCGACCTTGCGGATCAGCGCCGCCGCCAGTTCGTCGTGCTCGTCCTCGATCTCGCCCACCACCACTTCGAGCAGGTCCTCGATGGTGACGAGCCCGTCGGTGCCGCCATATTCGTCGACCACGATCGCCATGTGAGTGCGGCTGGCGCGCATCTGCTGCAGCAGGTCTCCCACCGGCATGAAGGTCGGCACGAACATCGCGTCGCGCAGCAGTTCGAGCCGCACGATCTTCTGGCGCAACACGGTCGACACCAGCTTGACCGGCACTTCCTTGTCCGGGTCGGTCACCGGCACGGTGATCCTGCTCAGGGCATCCTTGACGTGGATGAAGCCGAGGATGTTGTCGAGATTGTCGTCATAGACCGGCAGGCGCGAGTGCCCGACGCTGCGGAAGCGGGCGATCAGCGCGCCGAGATTGGTATCCGCCTCCACGGCCTGGATGTCGCTGCGCTCCACCATGACGTCGCCGACGCTGATGTTGGAGAGCTTCAGGACGTTCTGGAGGATCGTCCGCTCGCTTTCGGAGAAATCCGCCGTTTCGGCGCTGCCCCTTTCCTCGAGCGCGACCTGCAGGTCGTCTCGCAGGGATACCGTGCGCAGGGCCAGCACGGATTTAAGCCGGTTCCACAGGCTCGGCCCCCGTGATGCCACGGAGGCGGGACTAGAGGGAGGCTCGGGGTTGGCGGGCGCTGAGTTGCCCAAACTGTCGCTGTCGGTCATTGCTGTCCGCTGCCGGGTGGCAGCTTGTCTGTCCTCTTTAGGAAAAACGAGCCGGCATTCTACCCCTACCGGGCATCGTCCGCATAGGGGTCTTCGATCCCGAGCCCGTGAAGGATAACGGTTTCGAGCCCTTCCATTTCCGCTGCTTCCGCATCGGTCATGTGATCATAACCGAGGATATGGAGAAACCCGTGCACCACAAGGTGGGTGAAGTGGGCTTCAAACGTCACGCCCTGCTCCGCCGCTTCGCGTTCCAGCGTCTCACGGGCCAGGCTGATGTCGCCGAGAAGGCCTGTCACCGGGGCGAACGGCTCGATCTGGGGGAAGCTCAAGACATTGGTCGAGCTATCCTTGCCCCGCCACTGCCGGTTGAGCTCGTGTTGCTCGGCGTCATTAGTGAGCAGGATCGAGAGCTCTGCCGCGCCTGTTACCTTGGCCTGGCTGCTCGCAAGCGCTGCCAGCACGGCAGCTTCTGCGCGCGCTTCAAGGCCATCCGGCCACTGCTCGTCATTGACGATGACGGCGATCTCGAGGGGAGGAGTGGGCATGGTCAGGTTCGCGGCAGCGTGCCCAGCGTTCGCGCCAGTCCGGAGGTGTCGCCTTCCTTTTCGGCGATGCGACGCTGCGAGTCGGCCTCGTAGGCGCGCACGATCCGCCCCACCAGCGCATGGCGCACCACGTCCTTGTCGTTGAAGCGCGAGACATGGACGCCCTCGACACCGTCGAGCAGGTGCACCGCCTCGATCAGCCCGGAGCGCTCGCCGCGCGGCAGGTCGACCTGGCTCGGATCGCCCGTGACGATCATCTTGGAGTTCTCGCCCAGGCGGGTGAGGAACATCTTCATCTGCATCGAGGTGGTGTTCTGCGCCTCGTCGAGGATCACCACCGCATTGGCCAGGGTCCGTCCGCGCATGAAGGCGAGGGGGGCCACCTCGATGATGCCCGAAGTGATGCAGCGCTCCACCGTCTCGGGCTTCATCATGTCGTACAGCGCGTCATAGAGCGGGCGAAGGTAGGGGTCGACCTTCTCCTTCATGTCGCCGGGCAGGAACCCGAGCCGTTCGCCGGCTTCCACCGCCGGGCGCGACAGGATGATGCGGTTGATGTCGCCGCGCTCGAGCAGCGAAGCGGCGTGCGCCACCGCGAGATAGGTCTTGCCGGTACCGGCGGGGCCAACGCCGAACACCAGTTCGGCCCGGTCCATGGCGCGCATATAGGCGTCCTGGGCCGGGGTGCGGGCAATGATGGTGGATTTGCGCGTGGCGATCTGGGCCATCCGCACCTTGCCCTTCTTTTCGAGCGTGGGGAGCGTGAGCTGGCTGTCCTCGGTCTCGATCATGCGGATCACC
>JAEZFJ010000223.1 GCA_023437755.1 Pseudomonadota bacterium | reverse complement strand
CACTTGCGATCGATGCAAAAGGTCAGCGCTTTGATCTTGCGCTCGCCGCTTTGCACATTGACCCAGCGCGGCGGAAAGGCCGAGGGCAGCCAGGCCATTTCCCGCTCGAGCAGTTTTATGAGGTTGTCCTCGATCGCCGTCGAGGGCAGGCGATAGGCTACGCCCTTGCAGGCGCCGCCGCGATCGAGCGCCAGCATCAACCCCGGCTTTTCGTCGGAGCCGCGATAGCGATTGTTCCAGCCCAGGCAGAAGCGGCGGTGCCAGCCGCGCACCAGCGCGGTACGCATCTCGACCACCGCGCAGGCCGGCTTCCAGATCAGCGAGCCATAGGCAAAGACCCACACCTCGTCATGCTGCCGGTCGGGGCCGAGCAGGTGCTCGATGGTGCGGGCATGATCGTCGGGCGTGGCGGCATGGTAGCCCTCCGGCGGCGCCGGCAGCTGTTCGCTGACCACCGGGGGCTGCACGTAACCGACATGGCGCTCGGTGAGGCGCATCTGCCGGGGGCGCTTTGGCACGCGTGTCTCCGTTCCTTGGGGGAACGGTGGCCTATTCGCCGCCGCTATTCAACCCCGCCGTCGCCATGGCCGCCATGCCGTTTCGGCGAGAGCGGGCGCGGTGCATGCGGCTCGCCGGTGAGTTCGGTCTTCCAGCGCGCTGCCTGCTCCACCACATTGGCCGGGGCGGTGCCGCCATAGCTCCGGCGGGCAGCGACCGAGGCGTCGACGGTCAGCACCTTGTGGATGCGGCTGTCGATACGCTGGTCGACGGACTTGAAGTCCTCGATGGTCAGTCCTTCGAGCCCGCAGCCCTTCTGCTCTGCCAGCGCGACGACCTGGCCGGTGATGTGGTGGGCGTCGCGGAACGGAATGCCCGCCTCGCGCACCAGCCAGTCGGCGACATCGGTGGCGGTCGAGAAGCCGGCAGCGGCGGAGGCGCGCATTCGGTCGCGATTGGGCTGCATGTCGCCCACCATGCCGGTCATTGCGGCCAGCGACAGCGAGAGGGCATCGAGTGCGTCAAAAGCGACCTCCTTGTCCTCCTGCATGTCCTTGGAATAGGCGAGCGGCAGACCCTTCATCACCACGGTGAGCGAGGTGAGCGCCCCCAGGATGCGCCCGACCTTGGCACGCACCAGTTCGGCGGCGTCGGGATTGCGCTTCTGCGGCATGATCGAGGAGCCGGTGGTGAACTTGTCCGAGAGCCGGACGAAGCCGAACTGGGCCGAGCTCCAGATCACCATTTCCTCGGCAAAGCGGGACAGGTGCATGCCGCAGATGCTGGCAGCGCTCAGCGTCTCCAGCACGAAGTCGCGGTCCGAGACGGCATCGAGAGAATTGGCCGTGGGCCGGTCGAAGCCGAGCGCCTCTGCCGTCATCTGCCGGTCGATCGGGTAGGGGGTGCCGGCCAGCGCGGCGGAACCGAGCGGGGATTCGTTGAGGCGCTTGCGCGCGTCCAGCAGCCGGCCGGCGTCGCGGCCCAGCATCTCGACATAGGCGAGCAGGTGGTGGCCGAAGGTCACCGGCTGGGCGTTCTGCAGGTGGGTGAAGCCGGGCAGGATGGTCTCGGCCTCCTCCTCGGCGCGGGTGACCAGCGCCAGTTGCAGGCTGCGGACCTGCGTCACCAGCGTGTCGATGCTGTCGCGCACATAGAGGCGGAAGTCGGTCGCGACCTGGTCGTTGCGCGAGCGGGCGGTGTGGAGGCGCCCGGCGGCATCGCCGATCAGTTCGCGCAGCCGCGACTCGACGTTCATGTGGATGTCTTCAAGGGCGCGCGAGAAGGTGAACGTGCCCGCTTCAATCTCTCCCAGGACCCCGTCGAGGCCGGAGAGGATGGCGTCGCGATCCGCCTGCGTCAGTATGCCCGTCGCCGCGAGCATTGTGGCATGGGCCTTCGATCCGGCAATATCCTGGCGATACAGGCGCTGGTCGAAACCGATGGAGGCATTTATCTCCTCCATGATGGCATCGGGCCCAGAGGCGAACCGGCCGCCCCACATCTTGTTGCTCATTCTGGTCTCCGGAGGCACCATGCAGATGGACCCGCATTCAAACCCGCACCCCGCCCGGCACTGGCTTCTGCCGGCCGCAATCGGGCTGGCCGTGGTCGCCGGGTCTATAGCGGCATGGCTGGTGCTGGGCAATGGCGGTGCCGCCAGCGAATGCCCGGCACAGACGGCCGCCGGCGAGGCGATGGACATAGCGGCAGTGGGCGAACTCGCCGCCGTGACCGGCACGGGGCACGGGCGGGGCTACGCCGACCTCGCCTTTACCGATGCCGAGGGGCAGGCGATGACGATCGCCGATTTCGAGGGCAAGGCGCTGCTGGTGAATTTCTGGGCCAGCTGGTGCGTGCCGTGCCGCGAAGAGATGCCGGCGCTCGACGCGATCGCCGCCAAATACAATTCCGACACCTTCCTGGTGCTGCCGATCAACCTCGACATCGGCGAGAGCGGGCTCGCGAAGGCGAAGGACTTCCTCGACGAAGGGCAGTTCGGACACCTGCCGCTTTTTGCGGATACCAGCTTTGCCGCGTTCGACCGACTGAAGCGGGAAGCGGTGGCCATGGGCCTGCCGGCGACGCTGTTGCTGGACCGGGAGGGATGCGAGCTGGCGGTGCTGCAAGGGCCGGCCGAGTGGCACACGCCGGACGGCGAAGCAGTGGTCGAAGCGCTGATCGGGCTCTCGGGCTAGATCAGCCGGTCGACTTCGGCGCCGTTCGCCGGCGCCGTGATGCCTGGATCGGGTTCGGGGTCAGTTGCCTGTTCGCGTGCCTGCGCCTGCTGCAGGGCCATGCGCAGGCGGGCGACTTCCAGCAAATGGGCGTCGTGCGGAACCGCGGCTTCATGCGCCATGCGGTTGATCATCACTGCCGGGGAGATGCCGATCCCGCTGCCCATGCTCAGGCTCGCTTGTCGACGTGGAGCCCCTGACCTGGCGGTGGCGCTGCGAGGGCGGTCTGCATCAGGGTATCGATCAGGGTCTGCTGCATCTCGTGGGCCTTCTTCAGCACGGCGATCTGCGTGGCGTGCTGGGTCGCCGCGGAGTTCATCGTCACCATCTGCATGGCCAGATCGGTGTTCACCGTAGCCGTCCTTTGCACCCGTCGAGAGCGGCAGGCTAGGGCGTGGAAGTAAAGGAAGGGTGCACCGGCGCAGGCCAATGCCGGCCTTCACCGGCTGTTAACCGCATCGCAAGCGAGCCCGTCCATCGTGTGCCCCTGGTGCAGGTCCTGCACGTTTGCCAGGCAACAACTCCGGGTGCCGCCTTGCTTGTCTCCCAAGTCATCCTGTCGCTGTTCCAGACGCTGGGCTACCTGGCCCTGATCGCCATTGCGTTCGGCGCGGTGGAGCGCAGCGAATGGCCGCCGCTCGTCCGCAGCCTGGTGCAGGGCTGCATCTTCGGCGGGGGCGCGGTGCTCGCAATGTTCGAACCGGCAGAACTGGCGGAGGGGGTGCAGATCGACGGCCGAGCCCTGATCGTCGGGTTCGGCGCCGCCTTCGGCGGCTGGCCGGCTGCCCTTGTCGCCGCACTGATGGCCGGGATCATGCGCGTACTGCTCGGAGGGGCAGGGGTAGGGCCGGGCGTTGCCGGCATAGCCATCGCGGCGGTGCTGGGGCTGTTCTGGCGCTATCGGCTGAAGCCGGCAGGGCGACTGGGCGTGGTGAACCTGCTCGGACTTGGCTTGTTGATCTCGCTGCATCTGCTGGCTTCGGCGGTGCTCGGCTACGCGCTGCTGGTGACGATGCTGACCCACATCGCCCCCTATGTGGTGTCCGCATCGGTGTTGGCGGCGCTGTTCCTCGGCCTCTTCATCGAGCGCGAACTCCGCCAGATCGCCCGTGAACAGCATTGGCGGCGCAACGCCCTGACCGACCCGCTGACGGGATTGCCCAACCGACGGGCCTTCGAGCAGGGCATGGGTGGCCTCAGGGTGGCAGGACGTCCGGCGAGTCTGCTTATTGCGGACGTCGATCACTTCAAGCTGGTCAACGACACCCATGGTCATGCTGCGGGGGACTATGCGCTGCAGCGGCTGGCCATGACGCTGCGCGGCAAGCTCCGGCACAATGACCTGCTGGCGCGCCTTGGTGGCGAGGAACTGTCGATCCTGTTGCCGGACACCGGCGTGCCGGAAGCAACGGCGGTCGCCGAGCGGCTCCGTGTCGCCGTGGAGGCCATGGGCCTCGAGTGGCAGGGCCTGCCGCTCAAGGTCACGATCAGCATCGGCGTCGCTGTCGGCGATGGTAGCACGCCGGCGTCCACCCTGTTCACCCAGGCCGATGCAGCGCTCTACGCCGCCAAGCGCGGCGGGCGCAACCGGGTGGTCTTTGCCGGGCAGGTGCTGTTCGAGCCGCCGGTTCCGGCACTGCCGGACGAAGACGTGGCAGAGCGCCGGCGGGCACGGCACCGCGTCGCCTGAGGGCCTCAGCTCTTCTTCACGTCACTGTTGGCGCCCGGTATCCAGAGCACATCCCGCTCCCCGTTCTGGTTGGCCACCCGGCCAAGCACGAACAGCAGGTCGGAGAGGCGGTTGAGATAGCGCACCGCTTCGGCGCTGGTGTCGGGTTCGGCGGCGGTGAGTTCGGTGGCACGGCGCTCGGCGCGGCGAACCACGGTGCGGGCAAGGTGCAGCGCGGCAGACAGGGGCGAGCCGCCCGGCAGGACGAAGCTGGTCAGCGAAGCGAGGCTGGCGTTGTAGTGGTCGATCTGCTTTTCGATGAAAGCTGTCTGCACCGGTCGCACCCGGAGGGTCGGGTGCTCGGTGTCCTCATCGTCCCCCGGCGTGGCGAGGTCCGATCCCACGTCGAACAGGTCGTTCTGCACGCGCGCCAGCAGCATGTCGACCTTGGGCATGGCGCCGGTATGCAGGCGCGCCAGCCCGATGGTGGCGTTGGCTTCGTCGACGGTGCCGTAGGCTTCGATGCGGATGTCGTGCTTGGGTCGGCGTGGCCCGCGGACGAGCCCGGTCGTGCCGTCGTCCCCGGTGCGGGTGTAGATCTTGTTTATCTTGATCATCGGCTCAGCGCCCCTGGCCGAACAGGTACAGCGCCCCGAGCAGCAGGAAGATGGCGACCGCCTGGCCGATGACGCGCAGGCGCATCAGCTTCTGGCTGGTGTTGCCGGGGCCGCCCTTGAGCATGTTCCACAGCCCCATGCCGAGCACGACGACGACAAAAAGCAGGGCAAGAGCGATGGCAATGTTGAGCAGCGTTTCCATGGGCAACCTAACGCAGGATGGGTGCAGAGGATGCTGTCTTCAAATAGGCGGCAAGTCCCTCGGCCAGGGCGTCATAGATGGCACGGATCCGGTGCGAGGTGAACAACTGGCTGTGGGTGGTCAGCCAGATCGGCATCGGTGGCACCGCGATGTCCACCGGGATGGCCACCATGCCGGGCGTGCGTTCCACCAGGTTGCGCTGGGTGAAGCCGATGCCGAGCCCTGCCTTCATCAGTTCCCACAGATGCGGCTGGTCGTCGGAGCGAAGCACGAAGTGATCCCGCGTGAGCGGAAAGCCGAGGCTGCGGGCGTGAAGGACGATGGCGTCGGAGCGGTCGAAACCGATCAGGTCATGCTGCCAAAGGTCGGCCAGCGTCTTCGGCATGCCACGGCGGGCGAGGTAGCTTTCGTGGGCAGTCGGGACCAGGGCGATGTCACCAAGGTGGCGCGTGATCAGTTCGAGCTGGGTGGGGCGGAACATGCGCAGCGCGATGTCCGCCTCCCGCATCAGCAGGTTTTCGGCGGAGTCGGAGGGCACGATCTCGATTGCGATGCGCGGGTGCAGCCGTCGAATTCCGACCAGGATACCGGGAAGCACGTAGTTCGAGATCATGGCGCTGGCGGTGATGCGCACACTGCCACCGGCCTCCTCCTGTGCCTGCGCCCCGTCGGCAAGGATGGTTGCTTCGGCGAGGGAAGAGCGCGCCCGCGCCACCGGTTCATAGAGGCGCAGCGCCGCCTCGGTGGGCTTGAGCCCCGTAAGCGCACGATCGAAAAGGTTCAGGCCGAGATCGCTCTCCAGCGTCTCGACATGGCGGCCGACGGTCGGCTGGCTCAGTGACAGGGCGCGGGCGGCGCCCGAGAGGGAGCCGTGTTCCACCACGGCTGCAAAGCTGCGCCACAAGGCCCAGTCCGGTTCTCTCTTCATTCTTGAATGCCGAACCTACGATCCTGGCGAATGCCCATACGATAGTGTGGGTGTCATGCTCCTGTCCATCACAGCGATGGAGCAGAACATGAGCACGGGCAAGGTCACCATTCTCGGCAGCAACGGCCATATCGGACACGCGGCCATGCTGGCGTTCCGGGATGCCGGCTGGACAGTCACCGGCTTCGGTCGCGCCAACCGCAAGCCGGTCGAAGGCACGGCGTTCGTTCAGGGCGATGCGGCCGACCTCCTCGCGGTGAGGGCGGCGATCGCTGACGCGGATGTTGTCGTCAACGGGTTGCACCTCCGCTACGACCAGTGGGGCAACGGTCGCGCCGAGGCGCAGCTTCAGGTGGTGATCGATGCCATGGCGGGCACCGGCAAGACGCTGATCTTTCCCGGGACGATCTACAACTATCGCGCCAGCGACCGGGTGGTCGATCCGCGCCTGCGCCAGGAAGGCGAGGCGCCACGCGGTGCCATTCGCATCCGGCTCGAACGGATGCTGTGCCAGGCGGCGCAGACCCAAGGCTTCCAGGTATTGGTCATCCGGGCAGGCGACTACTTCGGGCCGGGCAATCACGACGACTGGTATGGCGCCGCGATGCTGATGGACTACCAAAGGGGCCGGCTCTACCACCTGGGCGATCTCGAAAAGCGCCATTCATGGGCTTACCTGCCCGATCTTGGCGGGGCTTTCACGGCACTGGCGGAGCGGCGCGCCGAGTTCTCCCGCTTCGAGAACCTCCATTTCGCCGGCCATTGGGTGTCGCACGGCCAGATCATGGCCGCTGTTCAGAATGTACTGCCGCGCCAGGTGAAAGTGTCGCCCTTCCCGTGGTGGCTGCTGCGGGCAGTGGGCGTCCTCAACCCGGTCATGCGCGACCTCTTCCGCATGCGCTATCTGTGGCAGAACGAGATGGAGCTAGTGGACCCACGCCTCGACGCGCTGCTCGACCCAGGGCTCACCACTCCGTTCGAGCAGGCAGTGGCTGCGACGGTGACCGATCTGCTGGGCAGCCAGGAGAAAGCCGCGGCCTAGAGACCCACTGCCCGCCGCACCTCGGCGGGTGTCCAGCCTTCGGCGCGAAGATCGGCGAGGCTCCTGGAGCCGCGGGACTTGCTGAGCTTGTGGCCCTGGTCGTCCACCAGCAGCCGGTGGAAGTGGTAGATCGGGCTCGGCAGGCCCAGCACCATCTGCAGCAGGACATGGATGTCGGTCGCCGCCTCCATGTCGCGACCCCGGGTCACGTGGGTGATGCCTTGTGCGGCATCGTCGATGACGACGCTCAGATGGTAGCTCGTTGGCATGTCCTTGCGCTGCAGCACCACGTCGCCCCAGCGCTCAGGCCGGGCGTAGCGG
>JAEZFJ010000329.1 GCA_023437755.1 Pseudomonadota bacterium | reverse complement strand
GCCGGTGCCGGCGCTCTCCTCGCCGCAGATCGTCACCCGGCCCGCATCCAGCAGATTGCCGAAGAACTTCCAGCCCGTGGGGGTCTCGTGCATTTCGAGCCCGCGCTTCTCGGCGACCTTGTCCGCCGCCGCGCTGGTCGGCATCGAGCGGGCGATCCCGGCGATACCGGTGGCATAGCCGGGTGCCAGGGCGGCATTGGCCGCCAGGATTGCCAGCGAGTCCGAAGGCGTCACGAACCTGTTCTTGCCGATGATCAGGTTCCGATCCCCATCTCCGTCGGAGGCGGCGCCGAAATCCGGGCCGTCCGGGCTCATCAGCAGGTCGTAAAGCTCTTTGGCGTGCACCAGGTTCGGGTCCGGGTGCCCGCCGCCGAAATCGGGCGACGGCGTGCCGTTGACCACGGTACCCGCGGGAGCGCCCAGCATCTCCTCGAGGATGCGATGCGCATAGGGGCCGGTGATCGCATGCATGGCGTCGAAGCGCATGCGGAAGCCCGACGCAAACAGCGCCCGGATGGCAGTGAAGTCGAACAGCGTCTCCATCAGCGCCGCATAATCGGCGACCGGGTCGATCACCTCGACCACCATGTCGCCGACCCGCTGGGTGCCGACATGGCCGAGCGCCACGTCGGGCGCCTCGACCATCTTGTAGCTGTCGATCACCTTGGTGCGCGCAAAGGCGGCGTCGGTGATCTTCTCCGGCGCCGGGCCGCCATTGCCGATATTGTATTTGATGCCGAAATCGCCGTCCGGTCCGCCGGGATTGTGGCTCGCCGATAGCACCAGCCCGCCGAAAGCCTTGTAGTGGCGGATCACATGGCTGGCGGCCGGCGTCGACAGCAACCCGTCACGCCCGATCATCACCTTGCCGAAGCCATTGCCGGCGGCGATCTTGATCGCCTTCTGGATGGCAACGTCGTTGTAGTAGCGTCCGTCCCCGCCGATCACCAGCGTCTGGCCCTCGAAGCCGTCGAGGCTGTCGAAGATCGACTGCACGAAGTTCTCGACGTAGTTCGGCTGCTGGAACACCGGCACCCGCTTGCGAAGTCCGGAGGTGCCCGGCTTCTGGTCCTGATATGGGGTCGTCTTAATCGATTTGCTGTTGGCCATCGGTCGTCAGTCCGGTGAGTTGGGCGTAGATGCCGGCATAAAGCGCCGCGCTCGTCTCCCAGGAGACGTCCGATTTCATCCCGCGCCGTTGGATTTTCTTCCAGGTCTTGTTGTCTTTGTGGAGCCGCACCGCCTTGCGCACCGCCTCGTAGAGGTCATGTGCGCTGTCCGGAGCAAACATGAGGCCCGTTGCCACTTCCGCGGACAGCGCCGCCGGGTTGGCGTCGATCACCGTATCGGCCAGTCCGCCGATGCGGCTCACGATCGGCACGCAGCCATAGCGCAGCCCGTAGAGCTGGGTCAGCCCGCAGGGCTCGAACCGCGAGGGGATCAGGATCGCGTCGCTGCCACCCTGCATCAGGTGGCTCAGCGCTTCGTCATAGCCGATCATCACCCCGACCTTGCCCGGGTGCCGTGCCGCCATATGGCGGAAACCGTCCTCGAGGTAGGCGTCACCCGACCCGAGTACAGCGAGACGCCCCCCGAGGTCGACCAAGCCGTCGACGACCTGCAGCAGGAGGTCCATGCCCTTCTGGTCGGTGAGGCGGCTGACGACGCAGAACAGCGGGCCATCCGTGCCATCAAGTTCGAACCGCTCGGCCAGTGCCCGCTTGTTGGCCTGCCGCAGATGCAGCGTGCTCGAGGAATAGGTCTGCACCAGCGCGTTGTCCGTTGCCGGGTTCCACGCGTCGGTGTCGATGCCGTTGAGAATGCCGGTCACCGTCTCGGCCCGTCCATTCAGCAATCCCTCGAGCCCCATGCCGAAGGCTGGCGTGCGGATTTCGTCCGCATAGTTGGGGCTGACGGTGGTCACGTAGTCGGCGCATTCCATCCCCGCCTTCAGGTATGAGACGTCGCCGTAGAACTCGACACCGCCCACATCGAAGGCCTGCGGCGGCAACCGCAACTGCCCGAAGATATCGGCGCGGAAGAACCCTTTGAACGCAATGTTGTGGACGGTCATTACCGTCCGCACCCGGTCCGTCGCGCCGTACTTGATATAGGCGGGTGCGAGCCCCGCCTGCCAGTCATGCGCGTGGACGACATGCGGCTGATAGCCTTCGATCATGCCGTGCCCGAGTTCACCGGCCACCCAGCCCAGCGCCGCGAAGCGCTTCCAGTTGTCCGGCCAGTCCCAGCCATCAGGGCTCACATAAGGGCTGCCCGGGCGATCGTAGAACTGCGGAGCGTCGATGACGATCACGTCGAGCCCGCCGGCCCGTCCGGCGATCAGCTTGGCGCTGGCGCCGAACAGGTCGTCGAACTCCTGCACCACGCGGCCGCCGCTGAGCTTGCTCATCACCGAGGGGTAGCCGGGCACCAGCGTGCGCATGGTCACCCCGCACTGGCTGAGCGCCGATGGCAGGGCGCCGGCGACGTCCGCCAGCCCCCCGGTCTTGATCAGCGGATACGCCTCGGAGGCGACCGACAGGACTTCGATCATCGTCCTGCCAGGTACTTGCTGATCATGTTTTGCGTGATCAGCGTTACCCCATCATCGGAGCGTCGGAACCAGGTGGCGTCGAACTCGGGGTCCTCGCCCACCACCAGTCCCTCGGGGATGTTCACCCCGCGGTCGATGATCACCTTCTTGAGCCGCGCGTTGCGACCAATGTCGCAATAGGGCAGCACCACCGCCTCATCCAGCACCGAGTAGGAATGGACGCGGCTGCCGGTCGACAGCAGCGTGCGGCTGAGGTGGCCGCCCGAGATGATGCAGTCGCCCGAGACCAGCGAATTCACCGCCGAGCCGCGGCGACCGTCATAGTCGTGCACGAACTTGGCCGGAGGGGTGATCTCGGCGTGGGTCCAGATCGGCCAATCGCGGTCATAGAGGTCGAGCTGCGGCTCGATGTCGGTCAGGTCGATCGAGGCCTTCCAGTACGCATCGATGGTGCCGACGTCGCGCCAGTAGCTCACCTCTTCCTTGCTCGAGCGCACGCAGGAGCGGGTGAAGCGATGTGCCCAAGCGGTACCGTTCTTGACGATATAGGGGATGATGTCCTTGCCGAAGTCGCGGTTCGAGCCTTCCGTGGCGGCGTCCCGGCGCAACTGCTCCATCAGGAAGCGCGTCTCGAAAACATAGATGCCCATCGACGCCAGCGCCGTATCCGGCTTGTCAGGAATCCCCGGCGGGTCCTTCGGCTTTTCCACGAAGTCGATGACCCGGTCCCGTCCGTCCACATGCATTACGCCGAAACCGGTGGCTTCCATGCGCGGTACTTCCAGGCACCCGATGGTCACGTCCGCGCCTGTGTCCACATGCTGGCGGAGCATGATTTCGTAGTCCATCTTGTAGATGTGGTCGCCGGCGAGGATCACGATGTAGCGCGGGCCGTAATCCTCGATGATGTCCATGTTCTGGTACACGGCATCGGCAGTGCCGGCATACCACATGTCCTCCTTCACCCGCTGCGAGGCGGGCAGCACGTCGAAGCTCTCGTTGCGTTCGGTGCGCAGGAAATTCCAGCCCCGCTGCAGGTGCCGGATCAGCGAGTGTGCCTGATACTGCGTCGCCACGGAGATGCGGCGGATGCCCGAGTTCAGTGCGTTCGACAGCGCGAAATCGATGATGCGCGACTTGCCGCCGAAATACACGGCAGGCTTGGCGCGCCGGTCGGTCAATTCCATCAAACGGGTGCCGCGGCCACCCGCGAGTACATAGGCCATGGTCTCGCGGGCCAGCGGTGATGGTAACCTGTAGTCAGCCATTGTCCTTTTCCTCCTCCACCACGGGAGCTTGATTTGGCGAAGCCGGTTTCAGTCCGGCTCGTATTTCAGGAACAGTGTCGAAAGCGGCGGCAGAAACACCTCTGCCTCGGCGGGCCAATGGCGGCCCTCTACGGGATACGCGTCAACCCCGCCCTGGTTGCCGGTGTTCGACCCGGAATACCATCCGGCATCCGTATTGAGCCGTTCCACCCAGCGCCCCACCACCGGCAGCGGCACGCGGTAAGTCTCACGCGGTACCGGCGTGAAATTGCTGATGACCAGCACCGGATCGGCGCCGGGCGCCTTGCGCACGAACGCGATCACGGAGTTCTGGTGATCATTGCCGATGGCCCACTCGAACCCTTCCGGCTCGCAGTCACGGGCATGCAGGGCGGGCAGGCTGCGATAGGCGACATTAAGGTCGGTCACCAGTCGGCGCACACCTTCGTGCATGCCGGCCTCGAGCAGCCACCAGTCGAGAGCCCGGCTTTCCGACCACTCCTCGCGCTGGGCGAATTCCTGCCCCATGAACAAGAGCTTCTTGCCCGGGTGCCCCCACATGAAGGCGTAGTAGGCTCTCAAATTGGCGAATTGCTGCCAGTCGTCGCCCGGCATCTTGTCCAGAAGCGAACGCTTGCCATGCACCACCTCGTCATGGCTCAGCGGCAGCACGAAGTTCTCGCTGAACGCATACACCATGCCAAAGGTCAGGTCGTGGTGATGGAACTTGCGGTGAATCGACTCGCGACGCATGTAGCGCAGCGTGTCGTTCATGAAACCCATGTTCCACTTGAAGCCGAAGCCGAGCCCGCCCGTATAGGCCGGGTGGCTCACGCCGGGCCAGGAGGTCGACTCCTCGGCGATCATGAAGGCTCCTGGGTGCAGGCGGTACACTTCCGTGTTCACCCGCTTGAGGAATTCCACCGCTTCGAGGTTCTCGTTGCCGCCGTGCTTGTTGGGCACCCACTGCCCCGGATTGCGCGAATAGTCGAGATAGAGCATCGAGGCCACCGCATCGACGCGCAGCCCGTCGATGTGGAATTTCTCGAGCCAGAAGAGCGCATTATTCACGAGGAAGCTCTGCACTTCCTTGCGCCCGAAATTGTAGATCGCGGTGTTCCAGTCGGGGTGGTAGCCGAGCCGCGGATCTTCGTGCTCGTAGAGCGCAGTGCCATCGAAGCGCGCAAGCCCGTGGGCGTCGGTGGGGAAGTGCGCAGGCACCCAGTCGAGGATCACGCCGAGCCCGGCTTCATGCGCCGCGTCCACGAACCGGGCGAAGTCCGCGGGATCTCCATGCCGCGCCGTCGGCGCATAAAGCCCCGTCGGCTGGTAGCCCCAGCTCGGATCATAAGGATGTTCGGAAATCGGCAGCAGCTCGATATGGGTGTAGCCCATGTCGGCCACATAGGGCACCAACTGCTCGGCCAGTTGCGCATAACTGAGAAAGCCGCCGTCCGGCCGCCGACGCCAGCTGCCCAGATGCACCTCGTAGATCGACATCGGCGTGCGACGCCAGTCCTTCAGCGCCCTCTCCTCCATGTAGCGCTGGTCGGTCCAGGTGAAGGGGGTCGGATCGGGTACCACAGACGCGGTGCGCGGCCGCAGCTCGGATTGGCGCGCGAAGGGGTCGGCCTTGAGCGGCAGCACAGTGCCGTCGCGAGCAACGATCTCGTATTTGTAAAGCGTCCCCGTCCCCAGCACCGGGATGAACACCTCCCAGATGCCGTTGCGGTTGCGCATCGGATGGCGCCGGCCGTCCCATTCATTGAACAGCCCGACCACGCTGACGCGCTGGGCATTGGGCGCCCACACCGCGAAATGCGTGCCGTGGATGCCCTCGAACTCCATCTCGTGGGCACCGAGCTTGTCGAACAGGCGGAGGTGGCTCCCTTCGCCAATGTAATAGTCGTCCATCGGCCCGAGCACAGGCCCGAAGGAATAGGGATCATAGGCATCCCACTCGCCCCCAGCGTCGCGGGCGCGATAGCGGATCGGCTGGCGGTGGTCGACATCGACCTTGCCCTCGAAGAACCCGGCAGAATGGCGGGGGATCAGATGGCCAAGCGGGCGACCATCGAGAGTGAAGGCGTCGACGAACTCGGCATGCGGAATGAATGCGCGCAGCAGCCACTCGCCGCCGACCTCCTGCAGGCCCAGGAAGGCGAACGGATCGGCATGGCGTCCCGCCACCACCGCTTCGACTTCCCTGCTATCCGCCTGCCAGCTTTCCTTCGTCAACCGCCCACTCCCCCGTCAAACTTGCTTGTGTCTGGTCCGCCTCAACTCGCCTGCTGCTCTCCAACACCCCAGATTTCTGCAGCGTACTGGCT
>JAEZFJ010000321.1 GCA_023437755.1 Pseudomonadota bacterium | reverse complement strand
TTCGTGAATGTACCGGTAGGTGATGGCGGCGTCGTCAGCGTTCGCCGGGGCTGCCGCAGAGAGGGTGAGGGCAGCCACCAGCGCACTGGTCAGCAAAGAATGCAGGGTCATGGGGGTCTACCTTTCTGTCTGTACAGGAGCCTCCCAGAACCAGATGGTTCGGGTCTTTTGAAAAAGTCCGAAAAGTTCCGAAACCGGGTTATAATCTGACCATGGGCAAACCCGTGGGACCCTTCAAGCTGGACCCTGAGCGCCGTCAGGTGACGCGTGATGGCCGAACGCTGCCGATCGGCCAGCGCGGCTATATTCTGTTCGAGATGCTGCTCGAAGCGAATGGCAGCGCCGTCAGCAAGGACACGCTCATGGAACGGGCGTGGCCCGCGCTGGTCGTCGAGGAGAGCAATTTAAGCGTTCAGATCTCGGCATTGCGTCGCGCCTTGGGCAGCGATGGCGACAGCATCATCATCACCGTGCCGCGGGTTGGCTATCGCATGGTCCCGGGGGCCGCCTCCACGGCGCCCTTGCGCGGGCCGCCACTGATCGCCGTGCTCCCGTTCGTTGCTCATGGCGGTGCGGCGGGGTGCAACTCCATCAGCGACAGTATCGTGGACGACCTCATCAGTGCTCTGTCGCGCTTCAAGACGTTCGCCGTGCTTTCCCGCAGTGCAAGTTTTGCTCTCCGAGGCTCGGACGCGCATCCCCTTGCCGCGGCTCGCGAGTTGGGCATTCGCTATGCTCTGGAAGGGAGCGTGCAACGGGAGGCCGACAGATTGAGGGTGTCAGCTCAACTGCTCGATACTCAGGCTGGCACGTCGCTCTGGTCCGAGAGATTCGATGGCAAGGCCACCGAGGTGTTCGCCTTCCAAGATCGCATCACCGAAGCCGTGGTGGGCAGGATCGAGCCCAGCATCCGCATGGCCGAGATAGAGCGGGTGCGCCGCAGGCCCGTGGAGAGCCTTGACGCCTATGAGCTTTTCCATAAGGCGCTGCCGCTCGTCTACGCGCCCACGCCCGAGGGGCACGGAGAGGCCCTAAGGCTACTGCAGAAGGCTGCTGAGCTTGACCCGGGCTTCGGTTTGCCCTCGGCATACGCCGCCTGGGTGTACGAGAAGCGGATATCGAGCCGACTACCCGCCCTGGGCAACAGCGATCGCGACAACTGCATCGCTCTTGCTCATGCGGCTCTGGAAGCAGACAGCAGTGATCCGCTGGTGCGCGCCATCTGCAGCTTCGTGCTCTACCCGGATGGACCGTAACGTCGCCATGCTACAGGGATTGCGCGAGGCGGTTCGGGAGAACCCGAACAATGTGGTCATCCTCAACCTGGCGGGCATTGGTCATCAAATGAGCGGTGACGCCGACGAGGCGCTGCGCTGCCGAACTCGGGCCTTTGAGCTAAGTCCTGGCTCTCCCGACGCTTACGTCAGCCTGCACGGCATGGGCGCTGCCGAAATGTTGCGAGGCAACCTGGAGACTGCGGTGCAATGGTGTCTCAAGTCGCTGGCCACATTCAACGACTGGCCCTTTACTTACATGACCTTGGCGACATGCTACCAGCGAATGGGGCGCTTGGACGAGGCGCGGGCGATGGTCCGCCGGCTTTGTGAACTTAATCCCACCCTCACCCTTTCTGCACTGGAGCAGGGTGCGGACCGGTGCGATGACGCCTACGGCTTGGCCGTCATACCCAGCCTCAGGGCCGCAGGACTCCCCGAGCAATAATGTCAAAACGTATGATGAACGGCTAAAGACTCGCCGAGCCGGTCAAAGCGAGCAGAACAGACGCGGCGCTGTCTCAAAGCCAACGCAGCATACTGGTTTCCTCCACCAACCGCACCTTCTCGGTGGCGGGCCAGCACCCCTCGCGTTGCACAGAGCGGCCCTACCAACCACCATCTTCGCCACGGATTAACAGCGACCTTTGCCATGGTCTTGAAGGCAAAAGACGGGAACTCCTGTCACACCCGGCAGTTGGAGCGGCCAGGATCACTCTCACGCCGTGATCCGAAATCTTGATGTCCAGAGGACCGGAGATGCGAATTCGACGTTTCGTTCTGCTGGCACTGCTCCTGGCCTTCAGCACGAGCAGCCACGCTCATCATAAGCCAGGGCACCATATCCCTCCCGGCCAGATGAAGAAGATGTACAACCCTGAGCTGGCTGTACCGGCTGAGGTCGAGCATGTTTGCGTTGTCACGAGCGAAGTCGCCGGCGATCCCTATTCGAGAGTGGTGTTCACCGAGTGGCTGCCGCGGCCGGAGGCAGAGGCCAAAGCTGACCTCGGCAGCAGCTTCGTCGTGTACCATCCGGACGTGAACACGGAGGAAGGCTGCGCGACCTTCTAGGCAAAGCAGCCGCTACGAAGCCGTACCGGCATGACATTGGCTAAGCGGTCGACGAAAGCGCAAGGAGGCCGCTGGGCCAAAAGCTGTGAGCGTCGCTTTCCACCCCCACCCAGGCCGGCAGCCGGATATCTCGGGCGCTAGTGGTGATCTGGCAAAGCGCGAAGCCCGCTCTTTGCGGCCAGACGGAGGTGTTTCTTAAGCGCAGCGATGCGGAAGATCGCATTTGCGGCGCCGTACCCACGGTACCCACGGCGTTCGACTACCTCAAAAAAGAAGCCCTCGCCAAAGGTGGTGCTGTAAAGCTGCAGGTACTCTCCATGATCGTCTTGATCATAGAGAATGTTGTGCGCTCTGAGCCGGTCGGTGAACTCCGGGTCTAGCCCAAAGCGGGCCTCGACATCGTCGTAGTAGTTCGGCGAAATCTGCAAGGAGCCGAAGCCGTTTGCCTCCAGCGCCGCAGCGCTGGCGAAGATGTCCTTGCTGGCGAACGCTATGTGCTGGACTGCCGAACCGAACTTCTCGGCCAGGAAATGCCCGGCCAACGTGGCATTGTTCTCTGCGCCGTTCATGGTCACACGTAGCGCACCCGACGCATTCTCGATCACCTGGCTGCGCACGACACCAGCGGGGTCGACAATGTCCACCAACGGCGTCTTCTCGGCCTCGAAGATCGACGTGTAGAACAGCAGCCAACTAGGCATCTGATCATACGGAACCGTCTGCGCCAGGTGGTCAATCTTCGTGAGGCCCGCAGGCCGCGGCACCTCTTCAAAGTCGAGACCAATCGGCTCAAAATCTATCTGGTGGAATTGCCCCAGGTTGCTGTCGTCCACCAGGTACAGGAGACTCCCGCCGATGCCCCGAATGGCGGGTATCTCCAGTTCACCCGGAGCGACTGGTTGCCGGAGCTGCTCAGCGCCCAGCGCCAGGGCCCGATGCAGGGCGGCCCCGGCGTCATTCACCACGAGCGCGACGGCGTAAGCCGATGTTCCATGCGCCTCGAATGACTCATGGGCGAAGCCGGAGCCTTCGGAATTGATGATGATCCGGATGTCGCCCTGCTGATAGAGGCTCACGCGCTTGGACCGGTGTTCAGAGGTTCTGGTAAAGCCGAGCGTCGTCAGCAGGGCACCCAGCCGGAGCGCCTCGGCCTCGTCGGCAGAGAATTCTACGAACGCGACGCCTCTGACCTCCGCGCGGTCCGGCATGGCCTCAACCTGCAATGTGTCTGGCAACCCGGACAGGCGGAGGACGCGGTCGCCAAGATAGATGAGAGACCGGTGGCCGTCCGCTGCGATGGAACCCGAAGAGCCGCCGCGGAACTGGTCGTTGAAAATCTCCAGGGAGAAATATCCATCGTAGCCGGTGTCGGCGACCGCAGCGGCAAACTCTACCACCGGAAGATCTCCCTCCCCCGGCATGTTGCGGAAGTGGCGGCTCCAGTAGAGCAGGTCCATGTCGATCAGCGGCGCGTCGGCCAACTGAACGATGAATATCTTCTCTTTCGGGATGGAGCGTATCGAGTTGATGTCGATGCGTCGGGAGAGGCTGTGGAAGCTGTCGAGAACAAGACCGATACTGGGATGATCGGCCCGTCGTACAATCTCCCAGGCGTCCCGATGATCGTTGATATGCTTGCCCCATGCCAGGGCCTCATAACCGACGCGCAGACCACGCCGCTGTGCTCGTTCTCCTAGCTCCCGGAAATCGTCCGCTGCCCGATCGATGCCGCCGAGCGCCAGGGTCGACACGTTGGAACAGACCAGCAGGAGGTCGGTTCCGAGTTCCTGCATGACGTCGAACTTCCGCTCAGCGCGGTCGAAGGTGCGCTGCCGGTGAGACGGCGGCATGCCTTCGAAGTCACGGAAGGGCTGGAAGAGACTAATCTCCAGCCCATGGTCGCGCACCATTCTGCCAACGTCCGCTGGGCTGCCGTCGAAAGCGAGGAAGTCGTTCTCGAAGATCTCGACGCCCTGAAAGCCCGCCTGCGCAATGGCAGTCAGCTTTTCCGGCAATTCGCCGCTGATCGACACGGTCGCAATCGAGGTCTTCACGGGCCTCTCCGATAAACGAACTAGTTCGTACATAATCGGTAGAGACAGACCTGGTTGCGGTCAAGTAGATGCCCCCGCTTCAATCAGGGGGCAGCTTGTCGGCCCTGACAATGTGACGGAGCACCATTTCCACGGAATTGCGCTTGAGCGACGCCTGCGCCTTTGCAGCGCTCAGGTCGCGACCGAACAGCTTGGAGAAGGTCGCACGGTTCGATACGTTGAAGAAACAAAGGGCGCTGATCAGCCAGTGCAGTTCCACGGGGTCAAGCCCACTCCGGAACACGCCCTCCTTCAGACCGCGCTCGTAGAGGGCCTCCATGGTGCCAATCGCGGTCACATTGAGCTGCCGTATCACCTGTGATTTTTCCAGATACTCGGCGTGGTGGATGTTCTCGATCATCACCATGCGGATAAAATCCTCATGCTTATGGTGATGCTCGAACGTGAACTCTACCAGCCGCCGCAGCGCATCAAGCGGGGAGAGACCATCGATATCCAGCTTGGCCTCGCCTTCGCGCACCTTGCGGTACGCACTCTCGAGGACAGCAAGGTACAGGCCTTCCTTGTCTCCGAAGTAATAGTAGATCATGCGCTTCGACGCACGGGTGCGGGCCGCGATCTCGTCGATTCGTGCGCCCGAAAGGCCGTTCAGGGCGAACTCCTCGGATGCCACTTCGATGATGTTCCGGCGGGTGCCCTCGGGATCCTGGGTACGCCCGCCGCTCTGAGCCTCGAGTTTTGCCGCCTTTGGCGCCATGTGAGCTGTCCTTCGTCCCTCCCCGGGGGAGAGATTGACTAAACTAACCAGTTCGTACATCAGTTCGCTTGCGCGACCGGAGCATTATCGGCGGGCGGGGCCGAATGACAAGGGCGCGCCCTCTCCGGCGACCTTTTGAGTGGCGGCTGGAGATGAAAGTGGTTTCAGCTATCGACGAGGCCCGTAGTCACTTGGGTGAACTCATTGCCGCGCGCCCTGGCCCGCAGTCGCGAGACCGACACTTTATCGTCGGCCTCCTCGGGCGCGGCATCCAGGCGTCCAAGACCCCTCGCATGCACGAATTGGAAGGTGCCCGTCTCGGGCTCCACTACACCTATGTGCTGATCGATTTCGATGCGCTTGGACTCGCGGACCAGGACCTCGCCGCGATAATCAACGAGGCGGAGGCGCTCGGCTTCGCCGGCCTGAACGTCACCCATCCCTTCAAGCAAATGGTCTTGCCATTACTCGACGACCTTGCATCGGAGGCGGCCATAATCGGCGCGGCAAATACCGTAGTGTTCGCTGGTGGACGGCGCATCGGCCATAACACCGACAGCTGGGGTTTCGCAGAAAGTTTTCGCGAGGGGCTCCCTGACGTGTCGATGGATGCCGTGGTCCAGTTCGGATCGGGCGGCGCGGGGGCAGCTGTGGCGCATGCCCTTCTGTCCCTCGGCGCTCGCAAACTGATGTTGTGTGAGACCGACATCGGTCGAGCGAGACGCCTCGCAACCCAATTGTGCCAGCACTTCGGTTATGAAGTGGAAGTGACCACCGATCCCCCCGGCGCACTTGCGGGCGCCTCGGGTGTCGTCAACACCACTCCGGTAGGGATGGCCAAATATCCGGGGATCGCGTTTCCGGGCGAGTTGCTGCGCCCGTGGCAGTGGGTGGCCGAGATCATCTACTTTCCGCCGGACACGGCCTTGCTCCAGGCCGCCCGGGACCTCGGCTGCCGCACGCTGAGCGGAACCGGCATGGCAGTCTACCAGGCGGTGAAGGCCTTTGAGCTGTTCACAGGCATTGCGCCGGATCGGACAGCCATGACTGAGCACTTCGGCACGCAGCGTTGACCTCCTAGTCGGCCATGGCCCCGCTTGCTTTCACGTGCTCGATGCCCTTGTTGACATGGACCTCAAGCAGCCGCTGCGCCGACTTGGTGTCACGCGCGAGTGCTGCCTCCAACAGTGCGAGATGGTCGTCAGCAACGGGCTTGCCGCGAAAGCTGCCCGCAAGCATATGGTAGCGTACGAAGCGGTCGAAAACCAACGTGTGCATCGCCATCAGCGAGCGGGAGCCGCAGGCCGAGATCAGCGACTCGTGGAAGCTTCGGTCGTACAAAATCCATTTGGGTGTGCGGTTGCTTTCGCCAGCCAGCAGCCGCTTTTCTATCGCCGCAAGCTTGTGGTGCGAAGCGACTACCCTGCCCTCCCACTCGAGGTCACCGTTCGCGAGCGATAGCGCCAACGCGTGATTTTCGAGCAGAAGACGGAGGGCGCCGAGTTCGCGCAGATCGGCCTCCGACGCGGGCGCGACTTCGAAGCCCTTTTGCCCCTCAGCAACGACGAAGCACTCGCTCGCAAGGCGCGTCAGAACTTCCCGCAAGGTGCCGACGCTCACATCATAGTGCTTCCTCAGCCGATCCAGCGTCAGCCTGTCTCCCGGCCGGAGAACACCCTGGATGATTTCAGACCGTATCGTCCGGAATGTTGCATCGCCGACGCTCTCGACCATCCCTACATCGGACATTAGCTGGCCACCCACATATGACGAAAACCAAATCCTTGGATAAATCGCATATTGACCATTAGCAAGCGGAGCGGGCAATGTGCGTACGGGAGGGAAGCAGGCAATGCGGTCGATTGACATGTACGAACCATTTCGTACAAAGTTGCTCAGCCGAACGGACGATATGTGCCGAAGGTGAGGGAGTGCCCGCTGCGCGGGTGGATCGAGGAAGCCCCATGCGGGCGGGAGCCGCCTTCAAGGCGCCCCAGTGAGGAGGATTGCAATGACTTTTCGGATGAACCGGCGCGCGACGCTGTTCGGTGCCATGGCCCTTATGGCAGCTACCGTGATGACGCCAGCAGTGGCGCAGGACCAGCCAGCCCTGCGTTTCTCGGCTGTGTTCTCGGAGCAGGACATCCGCGCCGAGATGATGAAGCAGTTCGGCGAGGAGATCTCCAGCTTCGCGACCTTGGAGCCATACTATGGCGGCAACCTGTTCAAACAGGGGACCGAGCTGGTAGCGCTTCAGCGCGGCAACCTCGAAATGGGTAATATCGCCCCGCAGGACATCTCCAACCAGATTCCGGAATGGAGCGTACTGACATCGGGGTACCTGTTCCGCGACGCTGACCATCTGCGCAACTTCTTCGACAGCGAAGTCGGCGCCGAATTCAAGAAGATGGCGGAAGACCAGCTGGGTATCCACATCCTCGGGCCGACCTACTTCGGCATACGCCAGGTCGGCCTGCGTATCGACAAGGAGATCAAGACGCCGGACGACCTGGCTGGCGTCAAGCTCCGCATGCCCGGCGGCGATGCCTGGCAGTTTCTTGGCACCGCGCTCGGCGCCAACCCCACGCCCATGGCCTATGCCGAGGTGTATACAGGCCTCCAGACCGGCGCGATCGATGGGCAGGACAATCCCCTGCCGAACGTCGAGAACATGAAGTTCTATGAAGTGATGGAGCAGATCGTCCTCACCTCGCATCTGGTGGGCTATGACCTGCTGGTGATCTCGAAGGACGCCTGGGACAAGCTGGAGCCGGCTGACCAGGAGGCGCTTCAGGCCGCTGCCACCGCGGCCATCGACTTCAGCCAGAACAAGCATATCGAGCAGGAGGAGCAGCTGCTCGAGAAGTTCAAAGCCGACGGCCTGAAGATCTACGCGCCGGACGTGGACGCCTTCCGTGCCCACGTGCAGCAGCTATACCTCGACTCCGACCTGGCAGACAGCTGGCCCGAGGGCGTGATCGACAGGATCAACGCACTCTAGTCTCCTCCTGGGCGACGCCTGTTCCGGCGTCGCCCGTCCCTGTGTTGCGGGAGAGGCAGATGTCCTCCATTCAGCGGGTTGGCGCCTGGCTGCATGCCCGCGCTGAAAACCTCCTGGCCGCGATGCTGGCGACGATGTTTATCGTCTTCATCGTCCAGATCGTCTTCCGCTATGTCCTGAACCTGCCGATCGGCTGGACACACGAGATCAGCGTCATGATGTGGCTCTGGATCGTGCTCTTTGGCACAGCCTTCGTGGTGCCGGATCACGAGGAAATCCGGTTCGACCTGATCTATTCCGCGGTCAGCCAGCGAACGCGCCGCATCATGGTCGTCATTTGCGCAGTTGTCGTGGTGTCGCTGTTCGCCATCTCGCTGCCGGCGGTACTGGACTACATCGGTTTCATGAAGGTGGAGAAGACCGCCTACCTGAAGATCCGCTTCGACTGGCTCTATTCGATCTACGGCATCTTCGCGGTCGCCATCATCGTGCGCCAGCTCTGGATGGCCTGTCAGGCGATTTGGGGCCGGCCTGGCACGGAGATCGATGTCACCAAGATCAAGTCAGGTATCTAGGCCAGTGTCACTCAACTTTGCTCTTTCACTCGGCCTCATCACCGTCATCGCATTCATGGGCATGCCGATGGGCGTGGCTATGATCGCCGGCTCTATCCTCTACCTGCTGATGCGTGGACAGGATATGGGCATTGCCGCCGAGCAGCTGCTCAACGGCATGTACACCAACTACATCATGCTCGCCGTCCCGCTGTTCATTCTCGCCGCCGAGATCATGAACTCCGGCACCATGTCGGAGCGGCTGCTCAACTGGTGTAATGCCATTGTGGGCCGCTTCCGCGGCGGCTTGGCGCAGGTCAACATTCTGCAGTCCATTGTCTTTGCCGGCATGTCCGGCTCGGCCATCGCGGATGCGGCTGGCTCGGGCAAGATGATGCAGTTCATGATGACCAAGGACGGCAAATACACGCCGAGCTATGCCGCCGCCCTGACGGCAGCCACGGCCGTGGTCGGCCCGATCATACCGCCGTCCATCCCGATGATCCTTTATGCGCTCGTTGCGGATACCTCGATCGGCTTCCTGTTTCTCGCGGGCGTTGTCCCTGGGCTGCTGATGTCCGGCATGATGATGCTGCAGGTTGCCGTGACCGCCCGGACCAGGAACTTCCCCGTCGAGCCACCGGTCCCGTTGCGCAAGCTCCCGAAGATGACTTGGGAAGCCTTGCCTGTGCTGCTGATGCCCGCGGTGCTGATGTAGGGCATCTATGGCGGCATCACCACGCCCACCGAGGCTGCTGCGGTAGCCGCATTCTACGCGCTGCTGGTGTCGGTCTTCGTCTACCGCGCCGTAAGGCTGCCGGCCCTCTACCAGTCAGTGCTGGCCAGTGCGAAAACCACAGCCTCGATCGGCATGCTGATCGCCGGCGCCCTGGTCTTCAACTACGTGGTCACGATCGAGAACATCCCGCGCACCATCAGCGCGGTGCTCCTGGCTTGGGACCTTGATCCTGTAACCTTCCTGATCGCCGTCAACGTGCTGCTGCTCTTGCTCGGCTGCGTGCTCGAGGGCACCACGATCCTGCTGGTCATCGTTCCGGTGCTGATCCCGACCGCTCAGGCCCTGGGCATCGACATGGTACACTTCGGAGTGGTGGTGGTGGTCAACATCATGCTCGGGCTGATCACGCCGCCCTACGGCCTGTTGCTCTTCATCATGACCCGTATCGCGGGCACTTCGATGAAAGCGCTCATCGCCGACGTCATGCCCTTCCTGATTGGCCTCATTGTAGCCCTCGGCATCTTTACCTTTGTACCGGAAACGGTGCTCTGGCTGCCAAAGATGTTCGGCTACGTCAGCTCGGTTGCGACCCCATGAACTCTATCTATGTCTTGAATGGCCCTAACCTTAACCGGTTGGGCAAGCGTGAACCTGAAATCTACGGCACCACCACCCTTGCCGAGATCGAGACCATGTGCCGTGAAGCCGCAAGCGAAACGCCAGTCATGTTTCACCAGACCAACAGTGAAGAGAGGTTGATCGATCTGGTGCACGAGGCAATCGATCAGCAAGCCGGAGGAATAATCATCAACCCGGCTGCATTCACGTTTACCTCACTGGCGCTGCTCGATGCTTTAAAACAGTTTCCCGGCCCCATCATCGAGCTGCACATATCAAACATTCATCGCCGGGAACCGATCTATCACCGGTCCTACGTCTCGATGGTGGCCACGTCGGTAATGGCCGGCTTCGGCGCCGAGGGATACCCCATCGC
>JAEZFJ010000311.1 GCA_023437755.1 Pseudomonadota bacterium | reverse complement strand
AGACGAGAGAGGTCGTGATCGGGGTGGTGCCCAACCTCGGGTGGTCCAGAACCTGTGTTTCGGCGTGCAAATTTGACCCCCTGAGCGGGGTTATCGGCGTCCAATATTGACCCCCCAATGTTTGGTTTGAGCAGACTGCCCGTCCCGGAGTGAGGATGGGTGGCGGGGATGAAGTGCGTGGATACGATTGCGCGGATCCGGCGCGAGTTTTTCGTGGCCGGCAAGACGATCAAGCAGATCGTTCGCGAGCTGCATGTGTCGCGCAATACGGTGCGCAAGGTGGTGCGGTCGGGCGCGACGGCGTTCGAGTATGAGCGCGAGCACCAGCCGCGGCCGCGGATCGGTCCCTGGAAGACCCAGCTGGATTTACTACTGGCGTCCAACGAGAATAAGGCGGCGCGGGAACGGCTGACGCTGATCCGGCTGTTTGAGGAGCTTCGCGGCCTGGGCTACGACGGTGGCTATGATGCGGTCCGTCGTTATGCCCGCACCTGGCGCAAGGCCCATGCCTCGTCATCGGCAGCAGCTTTCGTACCGCTGAGCTTTGCCCCGGGAGAAGCCTACCAGTGCGACTGGAGCCACGATGTGGTGCTGATCAACGGCACGACGGTGACGGTCAAGGTTGCCCATGTCCGGCTCTGCCACAGCCGGATGCTGTTCGTGCGGGCCTATCCGCGCGAGACCCAGGAGATGGTGTTCGATGCCCACGATCGGGCCTTCGCTTTCTTCAAGGGCACCTGCACCCGCGGCATCTACGACAACATGAAGACCGCGGTCGATACCATCCTGGTGGGCAAGGAGCGGACCTACAACCGTCGGTTCCTGCAAATGTGCGGGCATTACCTGATCGACCCCGTCGCCTGCACGCCCGCTTCGGGTTGGGAGAAGGGTCAGGTCGAGAACCAGGTTGGGCTGGTGCGGGAGCGCTTCTTCACGCCCCGACTGCGGGTGAGCAGCTATGAGGAGCTCAACGCGCTGTTGCTGGACAAGGTCGTCGCCTATGCCCGGGCGCATCGCCATCCCGAGTTCCGCGACCAGACCATCTGGGAGGCCTTCGAGGCCGAACGCGGCAGTCTGGTGCCCTATGCCGGCCGGTTCGACGGCTTCCATGCGGTGACGGCCTCGGTCTCCAAGACCTGCCTGGTCCGCTTCGACAACAACAAGTACTCGGTGATGGCCAGTGCAGTGGGGCGCCCGGTCGAGATCCGGGCCTATGCCGATCGGATCGAGCTGCGCCAGGACGGCAGGATGGTTGGAGAGCATCCGCGCAGCTTCGGGCGCGACCAGACCGTGTACGACCCTTGGCACTATGTGCCGGTGCTGGCCCGCAAGCCCGGTGCGCTGCGCAATGGCGCTCCCTTCAAGGACTGGGTGCTGCCCGCCGGCATCGCCCGCGTCAGGCGCAAGCTTGCCGGGGTCGAGGACGGCGACCGGCAGATGGTGAGCATCCTGGGCGCCGTGTTGCATGACGGACTGCCCGCTGTTGAAGCAGCCTGCAGCCAGGCGATGCGCGAGGGCGTCTGCTCGGCTGACGTCATCATCAACATCCTGTCCCGACAGCGCGAACCCACGGCGCCGCTGACCATCATGACCACGCCGCAGAACCTGCGGCTGCGCCAGGAGCCGCTGGTCGATTGTGCCCGCTATGACAGCCTGAGGAGGGCAATATAATGGAACGCTCCGAGATCCTGACCACCATGAGCGCGCTCAAGCTCTATGGCATGAAGAGCGCCTATGACGAGATCATCGCCACGGCGGTCAAGCGCCAGCACGATCCCCAACGCGTCGTCGCCGACCTGCTCACCTCCGAGATCGCCGAGAAGCAGGCCCGTTCGATCAAGTACCAGATGACCATCGCCAAGCTGCCGCTGGCCAAGGACATCGACGACTTCACCTTCGCCGAGACCGGCATCAATGAGACGCTGGTGCACGATCTGGCTGACGGCAACTTCCTGGCGCACGAGCGCAACGTCGTGTTGATCGGCGGCACCGGAACCGGCAAGACCCACCTGGCTATCGCAATTGCCCGGGCCTGCATCCGCAATGGGGCTCGCGGGCGGTTCTTCAACGTCGTCGATCTGGTCAACAAGCTCGAGGCCGAGACCCGCAACGGCAAGCAGGGGCGCATGGCTGACTATATGAGCCGGCTCGACTTCGTCGTGCTCGATGAACTGGGCTACCTGCCGTTCGCGCAATCCGGAGGCCAGCTGCTGTTCCACCTGGTCAGCCGCCTCTACGAGCAGACCTCGGTGATCGTCACTACCAATCTGGCGTTCGGAGAATGGCCAACGGTCTTCGGCGCCGCCAAGATGACCACCGCGCTGCTGGACAGGCTCACCCACCACTGCGACATCGTCGAGACCGGCAACGAAAGCTGGCGCTTCAAGAACCGCATCTGACCGCCACCCGCCGATCCGGCGCGGCGCCGCAACCCTGACCAGCTTCGCCGCGCCGGACCAGCTCGTCATCGCTATGAGGGGGTCAACATTGGAGGCCGATAAGGGGTCAATGTTCCGGGCCGATTGACAGCCCCACTCGCAACCGTCATTTGACCTTCCTGAGTCAGTTGATCGGTTATGCGCGGAGTGGACAGGGCCTTGCAATCGACCCGGCGCTATCGATGACCGCATTTCGCGCGCGCAAAAACAAGCGTGGCCGCGATCAGCGCGCGGTTCCAGACAAGGCGGCTATCGAAAAGCTGTTCCTGCAACCAGTGTTCACAGGCTGCGCGAGCTGGGACGACATCGATACGCCCGGTCCGGAATTTTTCCATCGGGCGGAATTCTTCTGCTCGCTGCTGGCCACCTATGAGGGCGCGCGCCGCGAGGAATATTGCGGACTGGGTGTGGACGACGTCATCATTGACAATGGGCAATTTCCTTATATCCACGTCGCTCCCAACGAATTCCGCCGGATCAAGAACGTGCAGTCGGTGCGGAATCTGGCGCTTCATCCCGAGATAATCCGCCTCGGTTTTCTTGACTATGTTGAGGCCATCAAGGCGCTCGGATACCGGCGCCTTTTTCCGAACCTCTATTCACTTCGACAAAGAGTCCGCTGGGCGATCGGCTCTACGACCAGATGCTGCCATCCCTGCGTGCCGTTGGTTTTACGCCGCACCAGATCCGCCATTTTTTCGGGGATGAACTGAAACAAGGAGATGTCGCAAAGGAATACCGCGCGGACCTGCTAGGCCATGGTGGAG
>JAEZFJ010000290.1 GCA_023437755.1 Pseudomonadota bacterium | reverse complement strand
GGCATGGACGAGTACGGGCGGGATCTTTGGGTCGCTGCCGACCAGCGGTTCAGCCAGGAGCTGACGCGGCTCCGTGCCAGCGCCGCAAAGATCGCGGCCCCTCCCGCGGCGGACTATGACAAGGTCGCAATGGTCGTCGGGTCAGCAGGGTACCACCGGGCCATCACCGATGGCATCGCACCGGTGCTGTCGCTGCTCCGCCAGATCGAGTTGGCGAAAAAGGCCACTGGCACCGATCGCAGCGCGGCGCATGCCCGGGTGCGGGAGCGCATCGAGGTCGTGCTGGGGCATAAGGGCACCTCCGGCATGTGGTCGCCGCTGCTGGCGCGGCTCGTGCATATGTACCCGTTGGTCGCCACCGCCATGACCCCGGCGATGAACGAGCGCTTGGCGGTGCTGCGGCGGTCGTGGGCTGGGAACCCCGGCACCCGCTACCACCGCCGCATGCTTGCCGTGCTGTTCCCCTGGCTCGCTTTCTATCTCCTGGCATCGCCGCCCAAGTACGGCCCCCGGAACGGGAACGGCGCGCCGCGGCTTCTCGGCCGCACGCCGCGGCCGGTGGCATGATCCCCTTGAGGCTGCCACCGGACCCTCGAGGTCCGGACGGCAGCTCCGGCACCGTTACTCCGCTCGGCCAATGGGCCTCGGGGTAACCGCGCCGGATGGGCGGCAAAGCCGCCCATGGCATGGACAAGGAGGAGCTTCGCTCCTCAGAAGAGAAGAAGCCGCGCCATGCGCGGCTCTCCATTCGACAACCGAGCCTGCGGGTTGACGCCGGCTCTTTCCGCCAACACTCGCCCCGCCTCGGTCCCCGCAGGACCGGGGCAGGTGCCGAAGGCACAAAGCGGAAAGATCGGGGTCAAGGCCACCCGCTAGGGTCCCGCTGTCCAGCCGCACCCAGGATCGCGAGCGGCATCCCTCCACCTGGTCCGCCATCGCGGGCCAGACGAGCGCGAGCGCCAGCTGGACAGTGGGGAGGTGGCCGACCCCAGGCGAACAATTACCACCAGGCTGAACAGGAACGAGGAAAAGAGCATGACGCAAAACAAGGTGCACAAGTTGGTGGGCGAGTTCGCCGCCATCCTGCAGCTGGCATTCAGCAACGAACCGGAGGCAAGGAGCATCTCGCTCGGACCGCTGGAACGGGTCCGCCGCGGATCACAGATCCGCTTCACGCCGACCTATGTGGGTGTGCCCAAGGGCAAGGCAGTGCACCCGACGATCAAACATTGCTGGATGCCGGACCGCCCGGACCTGGTGGAGTTGTTAGCGCGAACCATCGAGTTGAGGTCGTTGCGCTACGATTGGACGACCGACATCGTCGCCCTGCCGCCAGACACCTGGCTCGAGCAGCTGAAGCGCGACTATCCCGGCTCGTTCGATTGCGAGGTCAGCTGTGATGGTGGCTGGAGCGATCTGATCCGCGCCTACATGGAGTTACAGACCGGCCGCGGGCACCCGGCGCCTGTTTTTCGCCAAATCAAGGAAAAGCTCGGCGGTCTCCGGTTGTTCGAAGAGGTGGTGCGGTCAGAGCTCGATGAGATCGCGTGCTATTTGTCGGAAGCCATTTGCGAGGTCTGTGGCGCACCTGGCATTCGGGGGGAGAACGGCATCGGATGGATCAGCACGAGGTGCCATCAACATCATCGTCCCAGCTAAGGTAGCTATGCGGTCGTTCAAGACAGTTGCGCCGAGCAGTCGTCCCAAAGGGTCGAACCCCGACCCGCGGTGCTGGTTCCATGCCAGTTCAGGTAAGGGTGAGGAACCGCTGACACAGGTTGACGTCTGCACTGCGCAGGATGGACTCTCAGGGTCCGCAGAACGAACGCGAGCTTCGTGATTTCACGTCATGACCGAGGAACCGGCCAGCCAGCGAAAGATCATCCATGTCGACATGGATGCCTTTTACGCATCGGTCGAGCAGCGGGACAATCCAGAGCTCCGCGGCAGGCCCGTGGCCGTAGGGTCGCCCCAGGCTCGTGGCGTGGTTGCGACCGCCAGCTACGAGGCGCGCGCCTTTGGCATACACTCGGCCATGCCGTCGGTGACCGCGATGCGCAAATGCCCCCAGCTTATCTTCGTCAGGCCGCGCTTCGAGGTGTACCGAGCGGTATCGGCCCAGATCCGCGAAATCTTCGCCGAGCACACCAGCCTGATCGAGCCGCTGAGCCTGGACGAGGCCTATCTGGACGTCACCGAGAATCATAACGGCATTCGGTTTGCGACCGAGATCGCTCGCCAGGTGCGGGCCCGGATCCTGGAAGTGACGGGGCTCACCAGCTCCGCCGGCATCTCGTACAATAAGTTCCTCGCCAAGGTGGCCTCGAGCCGAAACAAGCCCGACGGCCAATTCGTGATCACGCCCGCCCAGGGCCAAGATTTCATGGCGAGCCTGCCGATCGAGAAGTTCCACGGCGTCGGGCCGGCGACGGCCGCACGCATGCGCCAGCACGGGATCCTGAGCGGCGCCGATCTGAGACAGTGGAGCCTTGAGGACCTCAGCCGCGTATTCGGCAAGTCGGGCCGCTACTATTTCGACCTGGCGCGCGGCATCGACCATCGGCCAGTCAATCCCGAGCGCGAGCGGAAGTCGGTCGGTGCCGAGGACACCTTCCCGGCCGACATCGAGGCGATCGAGGATGCGCGTGCCATGCTGGCGCCGCTGATGGACAAGGTCTGGCGGATCTGCGGCAACCGCGAACTGCGCGGCCGCACGGTGACGCTCAAGATCAAGTTCGCCAATTTCGAGCAGATCACCCGGTCGCGGAGCCGGCCAGCGCCGCTTCGTAGCCGGGAAGAGCTGGGCCAGATCGTCGAGGAGCTCCTCGGCGCCGAGTTCCCGCCGCGGATGCCGGTGCGGCTGCTCGGCGTCACCATGTCGTCCTTCGAGCCTGAACCCGAGACGGCGCCCGCCGAGCAGCTGGTGCTGGAGTTCTAGCTCTCAGGCATTCCTGGCGTCACGCAGAGCGCGATTGAAGAAGTGCCGCGTCGCCTTGTCGCGAGCCTCCGGATC
>JAEZFJ010000271.1 GCA_023437755.1 Pseudomonadota bacterium | reverse complement strand
GGGGATGCTCGTGCGGGTCAGCGGCTTGCCAAGTACATCGGCGCGTATCTGACACCAGGCGTCGGATCGCGTGCCGCCACCGCTGATCTTGATGTGGGACGGTACGATCCCTGCCGATTGCTCCAGCGCCTCGAAGGCCCATCGGACCGAATGAGCGACGCCTTCCATCACCGCCAGCGTCAGTTGCTCCGGACCGCTATCGGCAGTGAGCCGGGCGAAGACGCCGCGCGAAGCCGTATCCCAGATCGGAGCGCGTTCGCCGGCCAGATGTGGCAGGAACAAGGGCGTCGTCGCCTCGACCCTGATATCGGACGCCTGTTGGATCAGGTCTGCGGGCAATTTGCCGAGCAGCGTGCCGAGCCAGAGCATCGAAGCGCCGCCCGACTGGGTGGGGGCTGCATGCATGCGAATGCCCTGGTAAGGCGGAAAAAGGATCACGCCTGGCGTGGGCACGACAGTGCTGGAGACGATGCCCGGGATTTCGCTGGTGCCCGACTGGTACATCGCGTCGCCATCGACCACGACGCCGCAACCGAACATCCCCGCCCAGGCGTCCATCGTCCCGACCATCACCGGGACGCCGGCGAAAGGGAGGCCCTGCACAATTCGCCCGACGCTATGATGAAACGGGTAGATGGGCGGCAGCTTGCTCTCGGCGCCCGGCAGAAAGTCGAGCAGGGCGGAAACATATCGGCCCATGCCGTCGACAAGCCCCACGGCCGCGACTGCGTCGCTCGCGACGTGGCCCGTGAGCTTCAGGGCCACATAGTCCTTGGGCAGCAGAACATGACGCGTTGCCGCCCAGTTTCGCGGTTCGGTCCGGGTAACAAAGGCCATTCGCGATAGCGCGTGACTGGCATCGATCGGGACCGGCCCGCCAAACCACGCCGTCTTCTGCTCTGCTGTGACCTGCCGGTCGATCGCGGCTGCATCGTCTGCGGCACGCGTGTCCTGCCAGGTGATGGCAGGCCGCAAGGCGTTGCCGTTCGCATCGACAAAGACATGCGAATTGGCCTGCGAGGTGAGACCAATGCCGAGGACGCGGGATGGCTCAATGATGCCGGCGAAATGCTCCAGCGCTGCGAGCACGCCGTCTAGCCAATCCTCGGGCCGCTGTTCGGCCGTTCCGGGCGCCGTACGCAGGGTCGGATGGGGGCGCTCGAAGCTCGCCAGTTGCCGGCCTTTGCCGTCGATCAGCGTCGCCTTGGTCGCCGTCGTTCCGACGTCGATCCCGATCAGGCAAAAATCCATGCCCCTTCTCTCCCAATCCCGCTTGCCGTCAAGCAGGCGCCCCTTATAGTGCCTTGAAGCACAAGGAAAACAACCGCCAGCCACCTCGCCGGCGGAGATAGCAGGAGGGCTGTTTCATGTCGTTCAATAAATCTTCCCTGGCCATGGCCGGCATTCTTCTCGTCACCACCGCCTTTGGCACTGGTGCCGGCTTTGCGCAGAGCAAGGTCGCGATCGTGACGCCCTATATGGCGCAGCCCGGTACCCAGTTCTATGTGGAGGCCTTCCAGGCGGTTGCCGCTGACAAGGATTGGGACGTCAACGTCATCGATACGGCCGGCGACGTCGCAGCCGTGATCAGCCGCATGGAAGACCTCGTCAACCAGAACGTCGATGCCATCGTGATCAATGTCGACCCGACCCAGGTCGCAGCCGGTCTCCAGGCCGCACAGGACGCCGGCATTCCGGTCTTCGGCATGGATGCGGGTGCAGACCCTCTGCTCATCACCAATGTGACCTCCAACGGCTATGCCATGGCGGCAGAGACCTCGACCTATGTTGCCGATCGCATCAAGGGCGAAGGCAATGTGGTGATGTTTGTTTTCGAAGCCTTCCCGCCGGTGCAGGTCCGCGGCGTGGTCGCTGACGCCGTCTTTGCCAACTATCCCGACATCAATGTGCTCGATCGGGTCACGCCCGACGTGGCCGATGGCGGCATTGCCGATAGCCGCGCCAAGATGGAAGCCATTTTGGCCGCCAATCCCGAGCCGGGCAGCATCAAGGCCGTCTGGGCTGCGTGGGACCAGCCGGCCCTCGGCGCGCTCCAGGCCATCGAAGATGCCGGTCGCTCGGGCGAAGGCATCGTCATCACCGGCATCGACGCCAATCCGCAGGCCCGCGAAGCCATCGCCGCCGGCGGCAACTTCGAAGCCTCCGTTGCCCAGGATTTTTCGGGCATCGGCGCAGCCACGGCCGATGCCGTCGCCCGCGTGCTGGCTGGCGAAGAAATTCGGCAGTCGGTGACCTATGTGCCGACCAAGCTGATCACTGCGGCAAACGCAGCCGAATAGCTTTAGTCTTGACCCAAACCGCGCTAGGGCAGGGGCCAATCATGACCCCTCCCACTCCTCTGTTAGCCGCTATCGCCGTTACCAAGGCTTATGCCGGCGTTCCGGCGCTGTCTGGGGCTGATCTGGTCGTTGCGCCGAGTGAGATCCACGCCCTGATGGGCGAAAACGGGGCCGGCAAGTCGACGCTGATCAAGATCCTGGCCGGCGTCATCTCGCCGGACGCTGCCGTGATCACGGTAGACGGCACGCCCGTCACCATCGACTCCGCCAAGTCTGCCTACCGCCTGGGGCTGCGGTTCATCCACCAGGAATTCAACGTCGTTCCGACACTGTCGGTCGCCGAAAACATCTTCATGGGCCGCCGCTATCCGCGTCGCGCCGGCATTTTCGTCGATTGGGGCACGCTCAATCGTGAGGCCCAGCGGGCCCTTGATCGCCTCGGCATCGACCATATCGATCCTCAGCAAAATCTGGGCAGCCTCGGGCTCGGCGATCAGATGCTGGTGCGCATTTCGGCGGCCCTGCTCGACGACGCAAGGCTCTATGTCATGGACGAGCCGACCGCTGCGCTCACGGCCGACGAAAGTCAGCGCCTGTTCCGCGTTTTGCGGGAAATCCGCGCTTCCGGCAGTTCCGTCCTCTACGTCTCCCATCGCCTCGATGAGGTCATGACGCTCTGCGACAAGGCTACGGTGCTTCGCGATGGTCGATCGATCGACAGCGGTGCGCTCAGCAACATCACGCACGACGATCTCGTGTCGCTGATGATCGGCCGGAAGGTCGAGGAAGCCTATCCCAGGCCGGTCGCCGCGCCGCGGGCCAAGACTGCGTTCGCCGCAGACAAGATCGTGACGCCTGGCCTCGCGCCTGTCTCCTTTTCGCTCCGTGAGGGCGAAGTTCTGGGTGTTGCTGGCCTTTCCGGCTCGGGCCAAAGCGAACTCATCCGCGCCATCTTCGGTGATGCCCGCGTCACCGGCGGCAGCATGACGCTGGGCGATGCACCATACGCGCCAGCATCTCCCGCCGCAGCGTGGCGGAGCGGCGTTGGCTACGTGCCGCGCGAGCGCCGCGCCGAGGGGCTGGTTGTGCGGCGACCGATCTACGAGAATATCACGCTGGCCCATCTCAAGCGGCAGAGCCGCGCTGGCACCTGGCTGAGGCCCAAAGGCGAAAAGCGTTTCGCTGCGGAGTTGGGCGCCACCGTGCGCCTCAAGGCCACTGGACCTGCGCAGAAAGTCTTCGAACTTAGCGGCGGAAATCAGCAGAAGGTGGTTCTCGCACGGGCCATCGCCGATAATCCTCGCCTTTTGCTGCTCGAGGAGCCAACCCGCGGCGTCGATGTGGGGGCCAAGTTCGATATCTACTCGATCATGCGCGAACGCACGGCCAAGGGCGCCGCAGTAATCCTCGTCTCCTCCGATCTCCCTGAACTCATCGGTATCTGCGATCGCATCGCCATCATGCGCGACGGGGCGATCACCGCCATCGTCGACGCCGCAGGTCTGCGCGAAGACGATCTCGTCAATCTTTGTTATGGCCGGATATCCGGCATGGTTGCCTAGAAATGCAGCTGTTCATCCGTCGCTATGGCACCCTGATCGGGTTTGTCGCCATCCTCGTCTTCTTTTCCGTCATGCTGCCCGGTACGTTCCCCACGGCGCGCAATTGGCTCAACATCACCCAGCAGACCTCCATGCTCATGGTGGTCGCGGCCGGTATGACCGTGGTGATGGTCATGGGTGATTTCGACCTCTCGGTCGGCTCTGCGGCTAGCCTTGCCGGCATCGTGGCCGCGCTGATGATGGCGGCCGGTCAGCCAATCTGGGCCGCTGTCGCTGTCGCGCTCGTGGTTGGTCTTCTCGGCGGTGCCTTCAATGGCGCAATGGTCAGCCTTGTCGGCATCCTGCCGTTTATCGCGACGCTTGCGACCATGACCATGTTTTCGGGCCTCGCTTTTGTGGTCAGCGGCGGCAAGACCATTTCCGGCCGCGCCATACCCGAAGAATTCGGTAATTTTGCCCGCGGCGGCATTCCACTCGGCGAGTGGGGCGGCGTTGCAACCAGCTTGCCCAACCTCTCCATCATCGCCTTGGTCGTGATCCTGGCGGTCTGGGTGCTGCTCGAGCAAACGACCTTCGGTCGGCGCCTTTACGCCATTGGCGGCAATATGGAGGCGGCGCATTTGAGCGGCATCGCCGTCAAGCGACTGCGCCTCATTGCCTTCTCGCTGACGGGTCTCGCCGCCGCCGCGGGAGGCCTCATGTATGCGAGCCGTGTTGCCTCGGCCAATCCCGTCCAGGGCAGCGGCCTCATGCTAAACGCCATCGCTGCCGTCTTCCTCGGTACAACCATGAGCCGTCAAGGCGAACCGCGGATCCTTGCTACAGTGGTTGGCGTCATCGTCCTGGGCGTCCTCGACAACGGCCTGACCCAGATGAGCGTCGACAGCTACATCCGCCAAGTGCTGGTCGGCGCCCTCATTCTGATAGCAGTCGGCATTGGCTCTTTAGGTCAAAAGCGCTTCTATGGCCGCTAGCTTTTGCAGATGTACTGCTTGAGCCACGAGTTCCTGTGGCGGCCCTAAGCACGCTCAGCCGAGCGCGCAGCCGCCGCAAGCGACCGACACGCGGCCGGGCTGCCTGATAGAGCGCGCGGCAATCCAAGAATCTGTTCTGTCGCTCTCCTCAAGTCGTCCATCTGCTTACATCCAGAACGATCTTAGCGACGGCCGTGGACCAACGGCATCACCTAGGTACTTCAATGACATAGGTGTTCGCGGTTACATTCTCTCCGGCGCGCCAGTTCCTCCACACCACCATTGTCCCTCGAACTTGTTCACTGTCTTGGCCCTTTTGCCGACATCGTGGCCGGCCGCCTTTGTGTGAGTTGGCGACGATGGGAGGCGCATGCTGCTCCCTGGGCAGAGCATAAATGCAGAGTCTACGAGGCGGCCTGGGAGCGGGTGGTGGGTGCCGCGGAGCGAGCCAGATCAACTACGGGTTCATTGCCCCCAACGAGAGTTTCATCGCTTCCGGCTGCAGGGAAGCGGGAATGGCCTGCCCGCGGTCGGCGGTGGAGTTGGAGATTGCGAACGCATTGACGCTCGCCATGATGAATGCCGGGGCGGCCAGCACTTTCCTGCCGTTTCGGTGCCCGCATGAGCCGGTGGAAGGCGGCTGGACCCGGCCGGGACTGTGACGGAACTGCTTGCCCTCAGCGCCACTGCACCTTACTTGTTATGTCTACAAGCAAGTTCGCGGAGCGATGAGATGCAGGCAGTGGTGGTGACGGCGTTCGGTGATGCTGGCGCGTTGAGGTTGACCGAAATGCCCACCCTCTCGCCGGGCCCAGGTCAGGTGGTGATTGCGGTGGAAGCGGCGGGAGTGGGGCTCGCGGACGTATTGCAGCGCCGGGGATTGCTGGGAGGTGCCGCGGGCTTCGTCCCCGGGCTTGAAGCGGCGGGGCGTGTGCAGGCGGTTGGCCCCGGTGCCGACGCGGCGCTGGTGGGCCGAGGGGTGTTTGCCTGGGGACGCGGAAGCTATGCCGAGCAGTTCCTGGCAACGGTCGACCGCGTGGTGGTGCTGCCGGAGGCGGTTTCGAGCGAAACGGCGGTGGCGCTGGGGGTGAACGCGCTGACGGCGCGGTTCAGCCTCGATCGGGCGCAGGTGACCGCCGGGGAGCGGGTGCTGGTGCGGGGGGCCAGCGGCGGGGTCGGAGCCATGACGGTGCGACTGGCAGCGGCGCGCGGAGCGCAGGTAACGGCAGTCACCAATGCGGCCGCAGCCACAGAGGTGGCGGCACTCGGCGCCACTCATGTGCTGCGTCGCGGCGTGGACGCGGAACCAGAAGGTCCATTTGACGCCATCATTGACCCGGTTGCCGGGGCGGCCGTGCCGCACTTGCTGGCCACGCTGGCGCCGAATGGACGCTATTTGATCAACGGGGCCGCCGGTGGCTTCCCGCCGCCCGACTTCGGCATGGCCTTGTTGCCGCTCTTCGGTCGCTCGCCGACCCTGTCGCTGTTCAGCCTCGACACCGTCGCCGACGTGGAGGCCACGCGGGCGGCGAGAGAAATGTTCGAGGCCGTCGCGCGCGGCGAACTGCTGCCGCCGTTGGCCGAGACCCTGCCGCTGGCCAAGGCGGCAGAAGCGCACAGGAGACTCGAAGCCGGCGTCTTTGGTAAGATCGTGCTTCGGCCATAGGCAGGAGCGGCGATGACGGGGCGGCAGGCACGGCGAACGCAGGAGGAGCGGCGGGACGAGTCCGAACAGCGCATGCTGGCAGCAGGGGTGCGGCTGGTGGCCGAACTCGGCAGCGACAAGCTCACGCTTGCTGACGTCGGCAAGGCGGCGGGCTATAGCCGCGGGCTGCCGGCCCACCATTTCGGCTCGCGCGAGCAATACCTCAAGGCGCTGGCCTCGCACGTCACCATCGAGTTCGAGCGGCTGGTGGCGCCTCCTGATCGCAGTTCGGGCCTGGCGGCGGTGCTCGGTATCGTCCAGGCGGTGCTGACCCAGCTCCAGGCCGACCCGGCCAGCGGCCTCGCGACGCAGGTGGTGCTGGCCGACGGCCGCCATGAACAAGGGCTCTCGCCCGACGTGGCAGAGTTGCGCGACCGTACGCTGGCGATCCTGTCGGGGCACATCCGCGACGGTATAGACGCCGGGGAGATCCGGGCAGACGTGGCGCCGGAGCACGCCAGCCTGCTGATTGCTGCCGCGATCTGCGGGATCATCGAGACCTGGCTGGCCGACCCGGAATTCGATCTCACCGCCGCAGGCACGCAGCTGCTGGACATGATCGAACACGCACTCGCCACCCGCTCCTGACCGAACGCGGTCGTTCTCGATCCTCCGCAGCTTTCGGGCTAGGGTGGGGACGACCTTGCCGGAGTGGGTGCGTGTTCCTGTCGGTGTTCGACGTCTTCAAGATCGGGGTGGGGCCGTCGAG
>JAEZFJ010000270.1 GCA_023437755.1 Pseudomonadota bacterium | reverse complement strand
GTTCGATGCCTATATGAGCCCCGGCTCGATGACCGAAAAATGCGCCTGCTTCCTCGGCCGCTATACGCCTGGCGCGCCGCTCAACCCGGGCGGCGGCCTCAGCGATGAAGGCGAGGATATCGAAGTGTTCGAGCTCGGCCTCGACGAAGCGCTCGACATGGTGGCGTCAGGCAGCATTGCCGAAGGCAAGACCATCATGATGCTGCAGGCCCTGGCGCTGCGGCTGGCCCACAACCAGCCGATCTAGCAGCTAGTAGTCGACCAGCTTCTTGTCCGGATCATAGGGCTGGTCCTTGGCGATGCGCGTCACCGCCTGGCCGGCCTTCATTTTCTTGCTGAACCCGTCATAGGCATAGCTGGGCGAGCCATGCAGCTGCCAGCCCTCGCTCAGGGCCTTGGTGACCTTGTGACAGAACGCGGCGTCGTCCTCGCCGGTCAGAAAGCGGTAGATGAGCATGCATGGCCCCAATGCACGGCGAAGCAATCGCCACTGTTGATCTCGCGCCTTCTTATCGCTAATCGAAAATCCATGCATGGATTTCCTGATCATCTGCTCAAAGGTCACGCCAACTTCATGGCCGGGCGTTACGCCCGCGAGAAGGACCGCATCCGCGATCTGGCCTCGGACGGCCAGCACCCGACGACCAAGATCATTGCCTGCTGCGACAGCCGCGCCGCGCCCGAAATGATTTTCGATGCAGGCCCGGGCGAGTTGTTCGTGCTGCGCAACGTTGCCAATCTCGTGCCCACCTACCAGCCCGATGGCGGTCAGCACGGCACCTCCGCCGCCATAGAGTTTGCGGTGAAGGCGCTCGAGATCGAGACCATCGTGGTCATGGGCCATGGCCGCTGCGGCGGCATCAAGGCCGCCTTGGCCCCCGACCAGAGTCCGCTTGATTCGGGCGACTTCATCGGCAAGTGGATGAGCATGCTGGGCGACCTGCCGTCCCAGCTCGGGCAGAACGCGCTGCTCACCGACGGCGAGCGGCAGACGGCGATGGAGCGCATCTCCATCCGCAATTCCATCCGCAATCTCCGCACCTTCCCCTATGTCGCCTCGCTCGAGCACGAGGGGCGTCTGGCCGTCCACGGCGCCTGGTTCGATATCTCCACCGGTGAACTCTGGATCATGAACGGCGACGGCGACTTCTTCCGGCCCGAGCTCTGATCTGATCCGACGACAACTTGGCTGACCGTCCGTCAGGACGGTTGCTCACGGCTGCGTGATAGTCAGTCGAACGATCTGCCTGAACAGATACGTTTCCGTGAGTCTGCGATGTCACAGTCGTCGCGCCACGACAACTGTGGTGCGGCATCAATGCGGCAAAGAATACATCGGTGACCCTCCCGAAGTCATCGGCGGCCACAACTTGCCGCGCATGGGGCGGATGCTGCCCGGAATGGTCCAGATCATTCCCGTTTGCGGGCCATCGGCTGCCGCAAACGGCCAGCATCTTCGCTTTCACGGTTCGCAGGGAAGCAACCGTCGGAGGCGGGCAGACCCGCCACCGCCTTTTCCCCATCTCGGAGCAGACCTCCTATGAAGAAGATCGTACTCACTTCCGTTTTCGCCCTTGGCCTCGCTTCGGCTGCCTATGCGCAAGCCGGCGCTACCGATTTCGCGACGCTGGATGCTGACCTCAGCACCGGGATTTCGCTGGCCGAGGCGCAGGTCGCCTGGCCCGACCTGACGCCGGAAGCCTTTGCCGCCGCCGATGCCGACGGCAATGGGGAACTCTCCGCCGCCGAGTACGACGCCCTGGTGGCCAGCGCCGCCCCGGCAAGCTGATCCCACGTCCGCTTTCCAGCGGACAATGCATGGAGCCACCCCCGCCCCCGGGGTGGCTCCTGTCGTTTCAGCTGCTGCCCACGACCAAGAGGGTGAGAAAAACGCCGCGGAGGCGGCATCAGGCAGCTTTCAAACGAGCCCGGAGCCGCGGGCCAAAGCCGTTGACGCGCAAGCCCACGAACCCCACCGCACTGCCCGCCAGTTCCAGCCCGGAAATGCCTTCGCCCAGGAGCAGGGCGGCGCTGACCATGCCGGCCACCGGCACCAGCAGCGAGAAGGGGGCGATGGTGCCGGCCGGATGGCGCGCGAGCAGCACGCTCCACAGCCCGAACCCCACCAGGGTCGCCGCATAGCCGTTGAAGGCGATGGAGGCGAGGCCGAGAGCGTTTATGTGAACCAGCCCCTCGACCACCGCAGCGGGACCTTCCACCAGCATCGACAGGGCAAACAGCGGCACGGGCGGCACCAGGCTCGACCACACCACGAAGGCGAACATGTCGATGCGGCCCGCCTTCTTGGTGATGATGTTGGCCACGCCCCAGAAGAACGCCGACAGCACGCACATCAAAAGGGGCAACAACACGTGCAGTTCGAGCCTCTCCAGCGCGATCACCGCGATGCCGGCAAAGGCGATCACCGCGCCCAGGAGCTGGAAGCGGTTGATCCGCTCTCCCAGGAAAAGGATGGCGAGCCCGAAGGTGAAGAACGCCTGCACCTGCATGATCAGCGACGCCAGTCCCGCCGGCATGCCGAAGCTGATTGCCGTAAACAGCAGCCCGAACTGTCCCACGCCGATGGCAAGGCCGTAGCCGAAAAGGATCGACGGCGGCACATTCGGCCGGCGCACGAAGAAGATGGCGGGCAGCGCCGCCGCCACATAGCGCAAGGCCGTCATGAACAGCGGTGGCACCGCCTCGACGCCCCAGCGAATGAAGACGAAGTTTATGCCCCACACGGTGACGACGACCAGGGCCAGCAGGATGTCGCGGAGGGGCATGTGAGAACTACCGATGGCCTGCCGAGCGCCGCACCAGCGGCACCCATTCCTCTCCCGATCGAGGAGAGGCTTGCCCTCGGGGTTGACCCGAGGACGGGTGAGGGGGTGCTATCCACCGCCGAGCGGGGGCGGCATGCTTTCCCCTCATCCGGCGCTGCGCGCGACCTTCCCCCCAAGGGGGAGAAGAATGGAGCGGTCAGCCGTTACGCGGCCTTGCGGGCCTCGAGGCCGCGTTCGATCAGCGCTTCGGCGATCTGCACGGTGTTGAGCGCGGCGCCCTTGCGCAGGTTGTCCGAGACCACCCACATGGCAAGGCCGTTCTCGACCGTCACGTCCTCGCGGATGCGCGACACGAAGGTGTCGTACTCACCCACCGATTCCACCGGCGTTGCGTAGCCGCCGGCTTCGCGCTTGTCGATCACCGAGATGCCCGGAGCCTCGCGCAGGATGTCACGCGCCTCGTCGGC
>JAEZFJ010000232.1 GCA_023437755.1 Pseudomonadota bacterium | reverse complement strand
TCGAGTGAGTTCGAGCGGATGTTGCCCTTGACCTTGAGGTGATGCTCGCCATCCGGTCCGTGCAGGCGCCAGTAGTCCTGTGCGCCGGCCGAGAGGCAGTTGTGAAAATCGAGGTCCGCAAGGCTCGTCGGTGCGCCGAAGTTCTCGACATACTTGGGCGCGGCACAGATCACGCGTCTGTCGCTCGCGAGCTTGCGCTGCACGAGAGAGCTGTCGCGCAGCTCGCCGATGCGGACGGCCAGATCGAAACCTTCGCGGATGATATCGACGAAGCTGTCCGTCAGGTGGAAGTCGAGCTCGATCTCAGGGTACTTTGCCAGGAACTGCGGCAGGTACGGCGCAATGTGAAGACGGCTGAAGGCGGTGGGTGCCGTGACCTTGAGGACACCGCGCGGCTTCGTGTTGCGACGACTGACGAAGTCCTCAGCCTCCGCGATCAAACTCAGGATGTCGACGACGCGCTTGAAATACCCTTCGCCAGTTTCGGTGAGCGTGAGCTGGCGCGTGGTGCGTTGAAACAAGCGCGTGCCGAGCCGCTCCTCAAGCAAGCTCACACGCTTTGATACGACAGCGGGCGACAGTCCCATCTCACGGCCCGCCGCGGACATGTTTCCGGTGCGTGCGACGCGGGCAAAAATCTCAAGATCCGTGATGGCTGTCACAGCGTTCTCCCCTGAAACGCACGTCCGGGTCTGCTGATGCTCTTCTTACAGATAGAGTCCATTATGCCCGGCAATGACCAAAGTGTGTCGGCCGATATAACCCGCCGCGATCATTATTGTTCCCAGGCGTTGAAAATGCGCGGGTGCACGCCTATGCGCCCATGTACAACTAACATCATCGCGATGGTCAGTCCCCTGTCGGTTCCGACACTTGCATGGCGGGGTCACGGAGCGCGCAGGCGTCATTGTCTGGAGCGGGGCGCACGGTGCTATGATGCCGACGACCGAATCCCGATATTTGGGCACGTGGCGAAGGTCGATGTGAATTCAGTCCTATCTGCGCGTCGCTGCGGAGCGAAAGGCAAAGGGTCCCGATGTCGATAAATGTGCTGCCGCCGCCGGACCGCGCAATCGTCGCGCGCCGCGATGCGATCGCCCGGGATCTCGCGCGCCTCGTTGCATCGGGCGGTGTGATCGCCGACGAGGACGGCCGGCGCGCGTTCGAGACGGACGGGCTGTCGGCCTATCGCTGCATGCCGCTCGCCGTTGTGCTGCCGCGCTCGACGGAGGAAGTTTCGCGCGTGCTCAAGTACGCGCACGACAACGGCATCATTATTATCCCGCGTGGTGCCGGGACATCGCTTTGCGGCGGCGCCCTGCCGGCGGAGGATGCCATCGTCGTCGGTGTTTCACGCATGAACCGCGTCCTCGATATCGATCTCGAGAACCGCACCGCGCGCGTCGAGACGGGCATTACTAATCTCGGCATTTCAGGCGCCGTCCAGCCGCACGGCTTTTTCTATGCGCCCGATCCTTCGAGCCAGCTCGCGTGCACGCTTGCGGGCAACATCGCGATGAATTCCGGCGGTGCGCATTGCCTCAAGTACGGCGTGACGACCAATAACGTGCTCGGCGTGAAGATGGTGCTCGTCGACGGTCGTGTGGTCGAGATCGGCGGCGCGCACCTCGATACCTCGGGCTATGACCTGCTCGGGCTGATCGTCGGCTCGGAAGGGCAGTTCGGCATCGTCACCGAGGCGACCGTTCGCATTCTGCGTGCGGCCGAGGCGGCGCGGCCCATGCTGCTCGGCTTCGAGTCGAGTGAGATCGCCGGGCGCTGTGTCTCGGCCATCATCGCCTCGGGCATCATACCCGTCGCCATCGAGTTCATGGACAAGCCCGCCATTCACGTGTGCGAGGCTTTTGCCAAGGCCGGCTATCCCATGGATGTCGAAGCGCTGCTCATTGTCGAAGTGGAGGGCTCGGAGGAGGAAATTTCGGCGCTGCTCGCGCGCATCGTCGACATTGCCAAGCCCTTCAAGCCGAAAGGCGTCCGCGTGAGCCAGAGTGCTGAAGAAAGCGCCGCCATCTGGCGCGGGCGCAAGTCGGCATTCGGTGCGCTCGGTCGCATCTCCGACTACTTCTGCATGGACGGCACCATTCCGCTCGGGCGACTGCCCGAGGTGCTGACGCGCATTGGTGAGATTTGCGCGGGCCATGGGCTCAAGGTCGCGAATATCTTCCATGCTGGAGATGGCAATCTGCACCCGCTGATCCTCTTTAACGCGAATGATCCCGATCAGGTCCAACGCGCCGAGGCCGCGGGCGCGGATATCCTGAAGCTGTGCGTCGAGGTCGGCGGATGCCTGACCGGTGAGCATGGCGTCGGCGTCGAGAAGCGTGATCTCATGACGAGCCAGTTCACGTCCGGCGAGCTTGCACTGCAGATGCGGATCAAGACCGTGTTCGATCCGCCGTGGCTGCTCAATCCGCACAAGGTCTTCCCCCTCGATAACCGAGAGATCGAGCATCAGGCCTGGGAGCATTGACAGTGCAGAATGCACGCCCAGGAAGTGAGCGCGAGCTTCAGCGCCTGATCATGGACGCCGCGCGTGCTGAGATGCCTGTGGAGGTGATCGGCGCCGGCACCAAGCGTACGGTCGGCCGTCCCATCAATTCGGGGCTCGGAATCTCGACGGCCTCGCTCAGCGGCGTCACGCTCTATGAGCCGACGGAACTCGTCATGGGCGCGCGCGCCGGTACGCCACTCGTGGACATCGAGCGGCGCCTCGCCGAGAAGGGCCAGATGCTCGCCTTCGAGCCGATTGATCTCGGCCCAGTGCTCGGTGCGCCTGCGAACAGCGGCACGATAGGTGCAGTCTTTGCAACGAATTTTTCCGGCAGCCGTCGTGTGATTGCGGGTGGCGCGCGCGATCATCTTCTCGGCATCGAGGCGATCACCGGTGCAGGGCAGACCTTCCGCGGTGGCGGGCGCGTCATGAAGAACGTCACGGGCTATGATCTCTGCCGCGCCGTTTGCGGAAGCTGGGGGACGCTCGCCGTCATGACGGGCGTGACCTTCAAGGTGCTGCCGCGTCCCGAGCGTACCGGCACGCTCGTCATTCTGGGTCTCGACGATACGTCAGGCGTGGAGGCGCTCTGTGCGGCGCTCGGCACGCCATTCGAGGTTTCCGGCGCCGTGCATCTGCAGGCTCCGTTCGCGGCGCGTCTGCATCATGCGGGCCTCGCTGCGGCTCAGAAGGCCGTCACTGCCGTTCGCATCGAAACCTACGAGAGTTCGCTGCGCTATCGTCTCGATCGCCTCAAGGATGCGCTCCATGCTTTCGGCGAGATTCACGAGCTCGACGATGCGAACGCGGTCGCGTTCTGGGATGAGCTGCGTCAGCTCTCCCCCTTGCAGGGCAGCGCCGCGCCGCTCTGGCGCCTCTCGACGGCGCCGCGATCAGGGCCTGCAGTTGTCGCGGCCATTACGCGCTACATGGAATGTCGTGCCTTCTACGACTGGTCCGGCGGGCTCATTTGGGCCGAGGTGCTCGACACGGCCGATGCCGGCGCCGCCGATATTCGCCGCGTGATCGCGCATCATGGCGGCCATGCGACGCTGATCCGTGCCGCACCAGCCGTGCGCGCGTCGATCGACGTCTTCCAGCCGCTCGAGCCCGACATCGCCGCGATCACGCGCGGCATCAAGGCGGTCTTCGATCCCAAGGACATCCTCAATCGCGGGCGACTGCTCGCAGATCTTTAGAGCGCGGCACAAGATGCAGACGAACTTCACGGCCGAGCAGCTTCAGGATCCGCGCATCGCGGAAGCCGACAGCATTCTCAAGCGCTGCGTGCACTGCGGCCTCTGCACGGC
>JAEZFJ010000229.1 GCA_023437755.1 Pseudomonadota bacterium | reverse complement strand
CTGTGGGGCTATATGTGGCCCGCAAATCGGCCAGACCTGCGCCTGCGCGTCATGCTCGCCTTCGGTGCCCTGCTCCTGAGCAAGGTCGCCACCACGCTGGTCCCCTTTGCCTACAAGGGTGTCATCGACAGCCTCGACGCCGGCACTCCCGACAGCACCGTGATCCTCGGCTTGGCCGTGCCGATCGTGCTCGTCATCGCCTATGCGCTTGGCAACGTCATCGACGCCGGCTTCCAGCAGTTGCGCGACGTGCTCTTTGCCAGCGTCGGCCAGCATGCTGTCCGCAAGCTCGCCCTCGAGACCTTCCACCACCTCCACCGCCTGTCGCTGCGTTTCCATCTGCAGCGGCGCACCGGCGGCCTCAGCCGCGTCATCGAGCGCGGCACCAAGGGCATCGAGACGGTGGTCCGTTTCGCCATGCTCAACATCATCCCCACCATCGTCGAGTTCGTGGTGGTCGCCGTCATCTTCGTCTGGATGTTCGGCGTCAGCTATCTCGGCGTCCTCGTGGGGATGATCTGGGGCTATCTCTACTTCACCATCAAGGCCTCCAACTGGCGCATCGGCATACGCCGCGCCATGAACGAGTCCGACACCGACGCCAATGGCAAGGCCATCGACTCGCTGCTCAACTACGAGACGGTGAAATACTTCGCCAACGAGAAGATGGAGGCCGAGCGGTTCGACCAGTCCATGGCCAGCTATGAACGCTCCGCCATCCGCATCTGGTCCTCGCTCGGCGTGTTGAACTTCGGCCAGGCCGTGATCTTCTACGGCGGCTTCCTCATCATCAGCATCATGGCCGTGGTCGGCGTCATGAACCGCACCATCACCTTGGGTGATTTCGTGCTGCTCAACACGTTCCTGATGCAGATTTACCGCCCGCTGAACTTCATTGGCTTCGTCTACCGGGAGCTGCGCCAGGGCCTCACCGACATCGAGGAGATGTTCAAGCTCCTCGACCGCGACCCCGAGATCACCGACAAGCCTGGTGCCCAGCCGCTGGTCGTCACCGGCCCGGTGATCCGCTTCGAAAACGTCAGCTTCCACTACGATGCGGACCGCGCCATCCTCAAGGACGTCAGCTTCGAGGTCCCCGCTGGCAAGACCGTCGCCATCGTTGGCCCCACCGGGGCGGGCAAGTCGACCATCTCGCGGCTGCTCTACCGCTTCTACGACGTCACCGGCGGCCGCATCACCATTGACGGCCAGGACCTGCGCGACGTCACCCAGGAATCCTTGCGCGCGACCATCGGCATGGTCCCGCAGGACACCGTGCTGTTCAACGACACCATCGGCTACAACATCCAGTACGGCCGTAACGACGCCAGCATGGACGAGGTCCGGGAGGCGGCCAGCATGGCTCAGGTTGGCGGCTTCATCGAGTCGCTGCCCAAGGGCTACGACACGCCGGTCGGCGAACGTGGCCTCAAACTCTCCGGCGGCGAAAAGCAGCGCGTTGCCATTGCCCGCACCATCCTCAAGTCGCCCTCGGTGCTCATCCTCGACGAGGCGACCTCCGCCCTCGACACCAAGACCGAACGCGACATCCAGTCCGCCCTCGACGTTGTCTCGCGCAACCGCACCACCGTGGTCATCGCCCACCGGCTGTCGACTGTGGTCAATGCCGACGAGATCCTGGTTCTTCGCGAAGGCCGGGTTGCCGAGCGGGGCAGCCACGCCGCGCTGCTCGCCCACGACGGCATCTATGCCCAGATGTGGAATCGCCAGCGCGAAGCCACCGAGGCGGAGGAAACTCTGCTCCGCACGCGGAACGATCCGGACGGTTTCGTCAAAAGCCACGACGCCGCGGAATAGGGCAGGGCGTCAGCCCTGCTCCTCGAGTGGCGCCGTATGCCCATGCAGCCATTCCTCGAGCACCTCCTTGCGGAATGTGCCTGCTTCGAGGTGGGAGTAGATGAATTCGATCCACTCTTCTTCAGTGCCGGTCGGGATCGCTCCATTGGCCTGAAGGAATAGGATCGTGCTGGCGAACGCCACGCGCTTGTTGCCGTCGATGAAGCCGTGGTTCATCGCTAGGCTCTCCCACAGGGCCGCCGCTTCCTCGATCAGGTCGGCGTAGTATCCGGTCTGCGGCCTGAGCAAAGCCGACAGGATCAGCCCTTGGTCACGCACACCCTTTGCGCCGCCATACAGGCGCAACTGCTCGGAGTGAATCCAGAGCACATCGTCGAGACTGAGATAGATGCGCATGGCTATTTCGCCAGGGCTTCATACACCTTGCCCCAGCGGCCAACGCTTTTCTGATGCAGCTTCACGATCAAGGGGTTTACCCGCGGCGCAGTGCCTTGGGTGACGAGTTGAGCATACTCCTCCGCCGACAGCACCACCGCCACGTCGCGACCGCTCTTCTGGATGTGGACCGGCCCGGCTTGCGCCATCTCCAGCACCTGACCGAACTTGTTCTTGGCGTCAGTTGCACTTACGACCGCCATGATATGCTCCTGGCTAAATTAGCTAACAGAACATATAGCCAAAACAGCTAACAGTCTCAAGGGTCCTGTGCCATCCTGGCAGCACACGGAGACCTGCCTCATGCCCAGCCCCGTCGAAGCCCCCTGCCATTGCGGCGCCGTCCGGCTCCGGCTCACTGCGGCTCCGGACACCGTCGTCGACTGCAACTGCTCCCTCTGTCGCCGCTATGGCGTGCTTTGGGCCTACTACGAGGCCGCGGAGGTTACCGTGCTCACCGAGCCGCTCCTCACCGAAACCTACGCCTGGAACGGCCGCCACGTCGATTTCCACCGCTGCCGCACCTGCGGCTGTGTCGTGCAGTGG
>JAEZFJ010000049.1 GCA_023437755.1 Pseudomonadota bacterium | reverse complement strand
GCGCCGCAGGTATGGCGCAGGTCAATTCTCCGACTGGTTCTGAGTTAGCGCGCGCAAACTAGGAAGCGTGCGATCCGCACGGTCAGGCCAGAATGGGAAGTGGCTAGGTGAGGCCGCGGGAGTGGGGGCACACCGCCCGCCAAGGCCATTGCCGGCATAGGTCTGGCGGCCACGCTTCCGTCGATTTCGTAATGAGGGGGTCGCGTGTTCGAGTCACGCAAGCGGCACCACCTATCCAGAGCACCGCTAGCTTTGACGCCCGGCCGGGATAGGCCGGAAGGCGCTTCCGCTTGGGAGTTGCGTGGGTATGCTGTGGGAAGGGCTCTAGCTCGCTAGCCTCTCACGAGCTGTACACCTGAGCCTGCCGGCTCGCATGAAGCGCCACGCCGTCAGTGGGTCGGCAATAGGGGCAGGCCAAGCGCCTTTAGAAATTCATTGTGTTTGACCGCCGCGTCCGAAACGGTCTTTTCGATCGAGACCAACTCCGCGTGCGTAGCGTCCAGGTCGATCTCTTCCTCACCCACGGCCGTGCTGATGTACCGTGAGATGTTGAGATTGAAGCCCTCTTCAGCGATCCGCTCCATGCTGACACGCTTGGAGTAGCGATCCTCCTCGGTGCGGAACTGATAGGTGGAGACGATCTTGCCGATGTGATCCGGCGTCCCGTTCTCGCCGTCGCCGAGCCTGTTCTGGCGCTTGTCCTTCACGAAGTGCTCGGCAGCGTTGATGAAGAGCACGTCGTCAGCTTTCTTGCACTTCTTCAGCACAAGAATGCAGACCGGGATGCCCGTCGAATAGAACAGGTTGGCTGGCAGGCCGATCACCGTGTCAATGTGACCATCCTTCAGCAGCTTCGTCCGGATGCGTTCTTCCGCTCCCCCTCGGAACAGAACGCCGTGCGGGAGGATGATGGCCATGACACCCTCATCCTTCAGGTAGTGGAACCCGTGCAGAAGGAAGGCAAAGTCGGCCGCCGACTTGGGGGCCAGCCCGTAGTTCTTGAACCGGACATCGTCACCCATGGCCTCAGTCGGTTCCCACCGGAGGCTGAAGGGCGGGTTGGCCACGATCGCATCGAAGGCGGGCTTTTTAGCGGGATTCAGCTCGCGAAGAATATCCCAGTCGTTGCTCAGCGTGTCGCCGTGGTAGATTTCGAATTCGGTATCCTTCACCCCGTGCAACAGCATGTTCATGCGGGCGAGGTTGTAGGTGGTGATGTTCTTTTCTTGCCCGTAAATTTTGCCGATGCCGTGCGGCCCCATGCGCTTGCGCACGTTCAGCAGCAACGACCCAGAGCCGCACGCAAAATCGAACACACTGGCGAGTCGGGCTTTCTTACCGGTCGATGGCTCCTGGCTGTCCAGGGTCACGATCGCCGAAAGAATGTCTGACACCTGCTGCGGGGTATAGAACTCGCCCGCCTTCTTCCCTGAGCCGGCGGCAAATTGGCCGATCAGGTACTCATAGGCGTCGCCCAGCGCATCCACATTGGCCGAGAAGTCGGCAAGCCCATTTGCGATCTCGGTGATGATGGCGCAGAGCTTGGCGTTGCGATCAGCATATGTTCGACCGAGCTTGTCAGAGCCGAGATTGATTTCCGAGAAAAGGCCGCTGAACGTGCTCTGAAATGACTCGTTCTCGATATATTTGAAGCCCGTCTGAAGGGTATTCAGCAGTTCGTCGTTCTGTGTGCGCGCCATATGGGCGATGCTGGTCCACAGGTGCTCCGGCTTGATGACGTAGTGCGCCTTCAGGCGCATCTGCTGTTCAAAAGCCTCAACATCATCGGGGTTCTGAGCGTACCAAACCGACAGGGGCGAGCGCCCGCCATTGCCGATCGCGTTCGGGTCGGGGTAGTCGCGCCCGAGCTCCTTCTTCGCTGCCGTAACGTAATTGTCAGAGAGGTAGCGCAGGAAGAGGAACGACAGCATGTAGTCGCGGAAATCGTCTGCGTTCATCGCGCCACGAAGCGTATCGGCGATGTTCCAGAGCGTTTTGCCCAATTGCTTTTGGGTCTGGTCGTTCATTGTACGGCTGCTTTCTGGGGGGCGGATACTGGTGCCGGGGGTGCGGGCTGAGCTGGAAAAACTCCCGGGAGGGCGAACTCGAACCGCGCGATGAATTCGCGTAGGATGCGGCGGAACAGTTCCTTATTGTCCTCGCCCATCTCAGTGGGTTCATGGATGGCATAGGCACCGTGGCTCAGCAGATTCAGGGCTCGGTTGAACAGCGCCCGATCTTCTTCGTTGTCCAGCGCCTTCAAGCAGAAGGCCATGCTTGGATGGCCGAAGAACGAGGCTGTCTTCTCCATGACGCTGCGCAAGGCGTTGAAGTGGAAGGTGTAGAGCTTCCCCTTGTCTGGATCGGCGGCACGCTGCAACTCAGCTAAAGTGGCGACGTGGTGGAAGAAGGGCGTATCCTCGGTCGCCTGGAGCGTGTAGGCGCCGTCACCATTCGGACGGTGTAGGAAGTAGCGCTTGTGGGTGATCTTCGCTTCGCCATCGGTTCGCCTGCCGACTTCGTTGCACATCACGTTGAAGAATAGAGAGTGGTGCGAAGAAAAGATCACCTTGATCGGCGCGGGTGCATCGTCGGCATTCTTCCGCGCCGCCGCCCGGCGGAGGAGTTTCGCCAGATCGCAGGCGACGGCAATCGCGTTGTTGTCATCGAGCGATGAGATCGGATCGTCGATATAGAGGTACTTCTTCCCTTGGTAGGATTCATGGCCGTCGAGCATCCGCTCGCAAATCGCCATGAACACACACCAGATGAAGATGTTCTGCTCACCGCGCGACACCTTGATATTGGTCTCGTCACCTTTTCGGAAACTCACGTAGTCCGGCTTGGAGACAGTCCCGTTGTCTGACGGAATCTCCTTGTAGGTGAAGTCAAATTCGAAGTCGGCATAGCGGAAGAGGTATTGGGCAATGGTCTCATCCAACGCAAGTTCAGTCATAGCGTTGAAGAATGACGACTTCTCGTTCAGTTGCAGACGACGCACGCTATCGCCTTCGAGGTCGTTTTCCCAGACAAACAGATCCTCGGTGAATGCGTTGAAGTACAGGGTGTCGGGGGAGCCAGGGTGCCGTCTCGTCCCGCGCTTGCCGACGTCTTTGAACTCCATCGACAGGCGTGTCTTACCGGTTCGGTTGTAAGCGAAGAGGAGCACGATATCGGCATCGTTTAGATCGTCCCGCAGCCGGGCTACCAGCTTGCCCAAGTTCTGATAGGTCCGGCCGCCGCTCATGCGTCACTCTGCCCGATCTTAGGAAAAAGCTGCTGCATCAGCCCGCTCTTGTGGGTCTTGAGGGTGTCGAGCTTTCGGGTCTCGGCGGCGATGAGGTCGTCGAGGGAGGCGAGGCAGTCGGCAATACGTTGTTGTTCCGGAGGCTTAGGAACAAAGAACTTATAGCGCAGAAACTGCGCGCCATTGATGGAGTTGATCGTCGCTCCTAGGTCGCCAGCGACCTGTTTCCGATATCTTGAAGTCTTAAATAGCTGAATGACGAAATTCGGCGCATGGGCCCGGAAAACGGTCATGAACGCGCCATGTGTGCAGAGCGGCATTCCATCTGGGATTAGGGCCGTTTTGCCGATCAAGGCTGTCGACCCATTTCGAACGCAGACCAGTATGTCATTCGGGATTGAAAGGTTCGCTCCCCTTATATTCGGGTCCACGTAGACACAATCCGTCAGATCGATCTTCCCGCCTTGGATGTTTGACGACCGCAGGACCAGAAGGCCCTCCTCCCGAACGTCATCAGGGCTGTAGGTGAGGCCAGAAACAAGGGTGCCCAACGAGTTCAGCCGGACCTCTTCCCACTCCCCCATCCCCTTGAACTCGGGGAACCGGAGGCGGGGTTGGGTTTCGCCTTCCTCAGGGAAAAGCTGCTGCAACAGACCCTTTTTGAGGGCCTTTAGCGCCTCCACCTTGCGCCTCTGCGCGGCAATCAACGCGTCCGCCGAGTCGAGACAGTCGGCGATCTTCTGTTGTTCGGCTTCATCCGGCCGCCATGCGTTCGTCGACAAGAACTGAGTGACGGAGATGTTGAACCGACCCGCTCTGGCACCCTCGTTGACCAGCCCACTCAGCGCCAGATCGTGGCTCCCCGATTCGAAATACCATTCCCAAAAAGCGGGGTTTTCACTCGGCTGGAAACGAAAACATTTGTAGATCGGCGAGACTATCCCACCCGCATAGGCGGAAAGCCGTTTGATAGTTCCGAAGCTTGACGCCTTTGTAGTCCGGTCGTTGTAGACAAAGTCATTTCGGCGAATCTTCAGATAGCGATCCGTGCTATCGCTAGCGACTTTCTTGCCGAAGTATTCGCTTTGAAGCACAAGTCCATGCTCGCCTGAAAGGCTCAGCACGCTCTCCGCGCCTACGGTTGGCGCCCGATCAGTTACAGATCGGGCGAGCTTCTGAAGCGGCATCTCCTTCCAACCATCAGCCTGCTCGAACTCAGGAAACCGCAGCTTCGGCACCAAGGGTGTTCCGTCGCCCGGCTTGGCAGAAGAGTTCCCCTCACTACTCATAAGCGCTCAGCCCCGAAATTTCCCGCCCACCGGCACGCTTCAGCAGCAGCGACATCAGGTCAACCATCAGGTCCAGTTCCTTCACCCGCCTCGCTTTCCAGTTAAGGCCAAGGGGTTCCATCAGGTCGGTTAGGGCTTCGCCGTCAAAGATCATGCGTTGCAGGATGGTATCGACGAAGCCTTGCAGCGCCTCAGATGCAAGCCCGTGCTTGCTCGCGATGCCCGCCAGTTCCGCCGCATTCTTTTCCGCCTTGAACCGGCTGTAACCGTCGCGAATGGCCTTTTCGCTGAGACCCTCGCCCGCCTTCAGGGTGCTGATATAGGCCGCGATATCTTCCCGCTCGTCCATGAACTTGGCGTCGGACTGGATGAGGCCGATCAGCTGCTCGCGGCTCATCTTCTGCTTGCCAGGCGCTGCCTCGGAATAGCGGGCGATCAGGCCCATGATGTAGTCATAATCGATAACGGCCGAGGCGAAGAGGACGAACTCAAAGTCCAACTGGTCGACCTCCTGGCTCGGCTTGTCTGCACCCTTGCCCTGTTGCGCGCGAAGGCGCTGGGCCGTTTCGAGATAGGCACCACGGAAGCCCAGAAGGTTGTCGCGTGGTAAGACCTCTTCGATGGCGTTGCGGTTCTCGTCCGTCAGGTCGGTGTACTGGTCAAGCTGGGTCTTGAGGCGCTGAACCTCCTTGAAATGCTCGATGAACGCCGCGCGGGCTGCGTCGCCTTTGAGGTTGGGTACCGCTTCAGGTGCGTACTCGAGCCCCTGCGACTGCATGAAGGCGTCGAGCTTTTTGACCGCGCCTTCCAGCTTCTGGAGGACCACGGGAGCCTTATCGACCAGCCAGATTTCGCGAGCCTTTGCCGCAGCCGCTTCGCCCGAGAACAGGGCGATGGCGGCATCGACCGCGTCCTGCTGCTGGCGAAAATCAAGGATGTTGCCGTAGGGCTTGGTGGCGTTCAGCACCCGGTTCGTGCGTGAAAAGGCCTGGATCAGGCCGTGGTGCTTCAGATTCTTGTCGACGTAGAGGGTGTTCAGGAATTTGGAATCGAAGCCGGTGAGCAGCATGTCGACGACGATGGTGATGTCGATCTTGTGATGCGGTTGGTTAGGGTAGGCTTTGCGGAGGTCAGCTTCGGGCCACTGCTGGTCTTTGATGCGCTTCTGAACGTCCTGATAATACAGGTCGAATTCGCCAATCTTGTGATTGGCCCCATAGTGAGCGTTGTAGTCGGCCAAGATGGCCTTCAGCGCCTCCTTCTTTTTCTCCGGCTCAACAGCGTTGTCTTCCTGCTCCTGGGGCAGGTCCTCCTGGATCTGCTTCACATCGGGATCACCCTCAGCCGGCGGGGAGAAAACACAAGCGATGTTCAGGGGTTGGAAGCCAGGATCGGCGGCCAGTTTCTCGGCCTGCATCGTCTTGAAAAGGGCGTGGTACTCGATGGCGTCATTGATCGACGATGTAGCGAGCAGGGCATTGAACCGACGCTGGCCCGTGGCCGCGTCATGCTTGGATAGGATCGCCTCGATCACCGCGCGCTTGGCCAGAGGCTCACCCGGCTTAGGCAGGGTTTTGCCCTGTGGTTTGAAATAATCCACGTGGAAGCGAAGAACGTTGCCGTCCTCGATGGCGTGAGTGATCGTGTAGGTGTGAAGGCGCTGCTGGAAGAGGTCTTCCGTCGTCTTCATGCTCGCTTGGGTGTCTTCGATCTTCTGCTGAGCAGCGTTCTGCTCGAAAATCGGGGTCCCAGTGAAGCCGAACAGCTGGGCGCGCGGGAAGAATTCCTTGATCGCCTTGTGGTTCTCGCCGAACTGCGACCGATGGCACTCGTCGAAAATGAAGGCGATGCGCTTGTCGCGCAGGGGCTCCAGCTGTTCCTTGAAGCTCTTCTTCCCGTCCTTCTTCTGCTGCTTGTTGCGCTTGCTATTCTCGTCCAGTGCCAAGCCCAGCTTCTGGATCGTGCAGACGATGACTTTATCGGCGCGGTCGTCCGACAGGAGGCGACGGACGAGGGAAGCGGTATTGGTGTTCTCCTCGACGCAGCCTTCCTGAAACTTGTTGAACTCCTCACGCGTCTGCCGATCGAGGTCCTTACGGTCCACGACGAATAGACATTTCTCGATGTCGGGATTGTCCTTCAGCAGCGTTGACGCCTTGAAGGAGGTCAGCGTCTTACCGCTGCCCGTTGTGTGCCAAATGTAGCCGTTGCCGCAGCCCTGGGCGATCGAATCGACGATCGCCTTCACGGCATAGACCTGATACGGCCGCATCATCAGGAGTTTTTGCTCGCTGGCGACCAGAACCATATAGCGACTGATTGTCTGGCCGAGATTGCACTTGACGAGGAAGGTCTCGGCGAAGGCGTCGAGGTGGGCAATCTTCTTGTTGTCGGCGTCCGCGAACTCGTAGATCGGCAGGAACCGCTCGTCAGCGTTAAACGCGAAATGCCGGGCGTTATTATTAGCGAAATAGAATGTCCGGTCGCGGTTGCTGACGATGAAAAGCTGCAAGAAGCACAGCAGTGTCTTTGAGTAGCCGTTCCCCGGATCATTCTTGTACTCGACGATCTGCTCCATGGCCCGTCGTGGGTTGATGCCGAGCGTCTTCAATTCGATCTGAACGACCGGCACGCCGTTGATCAGTAGAATGACGTCGTAGCGATGGTGGCTATTGTCCGTATTGATGCGGAGCTGGTTGACCACCTCGAAGGAATTTTTGCACCAATCCGTGATGTTAACGAGCGTATAGTTCAGCGGCGTACCGTCATCACGAACGAAACTATTGCGTTCGCGCAGGGTCCGAGCGGCGGTAAAGACGTCCGGCGTTACGATCTCCTCCAGCAGTCGCTGGAATTCGCTGTCCGTCAGTGTGACGCGGTTCAGAGCTTCAAACTTTTCCCTGAAGTTTGCCTCAAGTGCGTATCGATCGCGGATGTCCGCTCGGAGCTGGTATTTGAGGTCGTGCAGCTTCGCGAGGAGGTTCTCTTCGAGCTGCCTTTCCGTCGTGATCATCGCCATCTAGCAGGCCAATTTCCTAAGCTGGAGCATGTCCTGACTAGCCGACGTCCGGAGCGAAGGCGAGCCCAGCTGCAGCGAAGCGATTGGGACTATTTAAGGGGGACTTGTCCGGACCGTTATCCTGCTCATGGCAAGGTTAGGGCCGAAGATCGATGAACTCCTGCAGCAGCTTCGCCGGCTCTTGACCGAGGGCCTCGGCGACTTGACAAAACTCGATCACGTCCAGGCGGCGCTCGCCTCGCTCCACCTTCGACACGAAGCTCTGGGGCCTCCCCAGCCGCTCCGCGAGCTCGACCTGAGTGATGCCGGCGGCCTTCCGCGCGGAGGCGATGAAGCCGATGAGCTCCTGATGCCGCTGCGTGAAGATCGATGACGGCAACGCGCGCCCCAGACAGGTGAGGCGCTTTCGCTGAGTCCTCATCTTCCTGCCTTGCTCGGGTGCCCTTTGAGAGGGAAGCGCATGGTGGCGTTCCGCGGGAGGGCTTGGAACTCGACGAAGCCGGCGCACCCCAGACGCCGACAGGGCGCGGTCCGGTCCCAGAGGCTGAAGTCCGAGCCCTTCTCACGCTCTATCCGCCCGAGGTTGGCCTGCATCTTCAGGCCACAGGAGGTGCAGACGGTGATCACGTCCCAGCCTTCGGCCCGCATCCACCGGATGGTGGGGCACGCCTCTCGCCAGTCCGAGATCGTGTAGCGGTCCCGATTTCGTCGACCCATCGCCTACCGCGGGGAGCTTAGAGGAAGCCCCAGCTGCCGGAGCTCGATCTCGGCGCAGATGCGCTGGACGATCCCCGGCTCGATGCGCTCGACCTCGCGCAGCAGCGCCCCAAGGCCGGTGCGCCCGTCCGCGCTCCTGAGGTCTATTCCCTCCAGGCTCCGCTGCAGCCTCGCGGCATGTTCCCCTTGTTGATCCATCACGGTTGATCCCTGCTTCGAGCCAACCGACCCGGGTCGATCTAGCGAAGGGCCGACGGCGCCAGCAAGCGGAATGTTCCCGCTATGTTCTATTCCTATGAACGAGTCCTGTTACTCGACGCCGTCCGACTTGCCGCCGCGCGCCACTACAGAGAGGGACCCGTCAGGCAGGGGGCGCTGAAGCGCCTTGGCCTCGTCCCACGGCGCGCGCAGCCACACCTCGCGCTCTTCCTCGGTCGCGAGGATGACCGGCATGGCCTTAGGGTGGAAGACCGCCACCTCCGCGTTGGCGTCGGTAGTCAGGAAGCCGAAGGCCTCGATCTCCTCCCAGCCCTTGCTGATCTTCCGAACGCAAGCGTGCGGCGTCCAGACGCCGGCGAAGAAGGCGAGAGGCCGGTCTGGCCCGAGGGCGAACCACGCCGAGGGGCCGCGCTCGACTTGGTCGGGCTCGTTGAACGCGGTGAAGGGGACGAGGCAGCGGTTTTCCGGACCGAGCCAAGGCCACCAGTGGCGGCTCTCGGTGCGGCGGATGTTGGTCGTGCCGCCGTCCGGCTCCATCCGCAGCAGCTCGTCGAAGTCGACGTCCTTGCCCTTGGCCCGCAGCTTGTCGGCGCGCTTCGTCGCTGCGTCCAGGAGGGCCTTCCTGGAGCTGGGCATGCCCCAGCGCGCCATCGCCAGCTCGCGCCCGCCGTCGGCTGCGGTGCGGATGATCGGCGCAGCGTAGTCTGGGAAGATGCCCGGCAGAGGAGGGAAGTTGCCGACCTCAGGCGTCAGCGCGTCGACCAGCTGCCGGACGCCCGCCTGATGCTTCGACAGGGAGTAGAGGTTGCACATGGGCCGAGCCTGTCACGGCGCCAACCAGAAAGGGAGTCAGGGCAACCCGAAGCCGAGAC
>JAEZFJ010000017.1 GCA_023437755.1 Pseudomonadota bacterium | reverse complement strand
TTCTACTACTGGGTGCCGATGGTGAGCCGGAAGATGCTGTCGGAGCGCCTCGGCCGCTGGGCGTTCTGGCTGATGTTCATCGGATTCAACACCGCCTTCTTCCCAATGCACATCACCGGACTCGCCGGCATGCCGCGCCGCGTCTGGACCTATCCCTCCAACCTCGGCTGGGACACGCTGAACTTCATCTCGACCGTCGGCGCGTTCATCATGGCCGCAGGCGTCCTGGTGTTCCTGATCGACCTGTTCCGCAACTTCCGCCCCGGCAATGGCGGGGGCAATCCGTGGAAAGCCGGCACGCTGGAAATCCTGCCTAACGACGTCTACTCCACCCGCTCGATTCCGCATGTGACCAGCCGCGACCCGCTTTGGGACCGCCCGAGCCTGCCCGAGGAAGTCGAGAAGGGGCACCACTACCTGCCCAACGCTCCGACCGGCGGCCGCGAAACGCTGGTGACCTCCGCAGTCGAGGCCAAGCCGCAATACGTGCTGCAGATGCCCGGCAATAGCTGGACGCACCTGTTCGCCGCAGCAGGCACCGCCGGCTTCTTCCTCCTGCTCACCGTCAAGCAGGTGCACCTCGCAGTGGCTTGCGCGCTGATCGCCATCGCAGGATGCCTGTGGTGGTGCTGGCAGCTCGACAAGCCCGACCAGGGAGAGGTGAAGGTCGCCAAGGGCGTCTACCTGCCGACCTACATCACCGGCGCCCAGTCCCACAGTTGGTGGGCCATGGTGGTGCTGATGCTAGTTTCGGCGTCGCTCTACGTCTCCTACGCCTTCTCCTATCTCTACCTCTGGACCGTCTCGCCGGAAACTTGGGCGCCGGACGGCTCCCCGGCCCCGCCTATGCCGCTCTATCCGCTGGTTTCAGCCCTGCTGATGATCAGCGGTTCTGCCGCCATGTTCATCGCCGGTCGCGTGTTGCCCGAGCCGCGGCGCACCAATTGGCTCGCCCCAGCACTTCTGGTGCTGGCTCCCACCGCCATGGTCCCCGCGATTGCGCTCGAGGTCTGGGGACACTGGAGCTCCGGGCTCGATCCCACGGTCAACGGGTACGGTGCCGTCGTGTATATGAACGCCGTGCTGCAGGGGCAGATCGGCTTTGCCGTGGTGATGATGGCGCTGTTCGCGGCTGTCCGTCTGCTCGCCGGGAAGCTGGACCGCCGCCGCCGCGTGATGTTCGACAACGCCGCCCTGCTTTACTACTACGCCACGGCGCAAGGCCTGTTCGGCCTGCTGCTGATCCACGGCTTTCCGCGGCTGTTGGGGTAAGCGCCATGGATGACCGGCACTCCGTCCGCCAGATGATCGGCACCTTCGCCTTCCTGCTCACCGGCCCCATTCTGTGGGCCGCGCAACTCACCGCCATCTACGGCGCGCAGTCATCCCTTTGCGCCTTCGCCGCGCTACCGCAGCACGTGATCGGTGGAGTCGTGCTCGGAATCTCGCTGCTGGTGATCATCGTCAGCGTCGTTACCCTGCTCTGGCCGGGTGCCGTGTTCCGCCTGCTCACCGGCACCACGCCGCCCGAAGAGCAGGATCGGTTCCTCCTCACCGTAATGCGGCTGCTCGGCGCCCTCTCGACGCTGGCTATGCTTTATTTCGGCCTTGCCGCTGCCATCCTGCCGGCCTGCGCAGACCTGCGCTGATCCTCGTTCCACCATCGGAATGGAACAAAGCTGGGCACGCTCCCGTTGCGGTTGCGTATTGGAGGGCAAATGGCAGGCGGGGCACCCCGCTCAGCGCGATGCTGAGCGTCATCTTCAAGATGATCCATGTAACCGGCGTTTCCATCTGGATCGCCGGGCTGGTGGCGCTTCCCACCCTCTATCTCCAGCGGAAGGGTCGCGAGGGGAACGACCTCTACCGCCTCCATGCCTTCGTGCGCGCCCTCTATGTCCGCCTGCTTTCGCCCGCCGCTTTCATCGCTGTCGGCAGCGGCACGGCCCTGATCTTCATCGAGGCCACCTTCGAAACCTGGTTCTCGCTCAAGCTCTTGCTGGTCGCCGGCCTCGTTGCCGTGCACATCGCCTCGGGCCTCCTGATCCTCCAGCTGTTCGAGGTGACGGGGAAATACCACCCGTCCCGGGCGGTGATCTCCACCACGCTGTCGCTGACCCTCAGCACCGGCATCCTGTTCCTGGTGCTGGGCGAGCCGCGCATCGGCAGCGCCTTCGACGACTTCTTCGCTCCCGGCGCGTTGGGCAACATGCTCCAGCCGCTAGTCCCGTTCTGAGATGACGATGCCCACGCCGTGATCGAAAATCAGTTTGCCACCGTGCCAGCCCGCAAAGCCAGTAATCGCCGAAGCGAGAATGCTCAGCATCAGGCCATGCGGCAGGACCGCATCCGGCACGGCGAGCCGCAGCCCCCAATTGGCGCCTGCGACTGCGAGGAGCGTCATGGCGGCGATCGCGTGATTCCAGCTGGCGACGCGCACGCGAATACCCGCCACCAGCAACAGTTCGGCCGTCCCCACCATGGCGGCAGCGACCCCGAAGCCGAAGGCTGCGCCGGCGGACCACACCCCTGCGCGCGGGAAGAACGGATCCCCCGTCCACCAGTAGAAGAGGTCGATACCCAGCGTGACGAACACCAGCGCGATGGGGAAGTGCACGGTCATGGCGTGCAGCGGATGCCCGGCCAGCGCGATGGCGGAGGTCGCGTCTTTTTCCGCAACCCTCTGGATCACCGGGTCGGGGTGGCTTGCGAAGGCCTCGCGGTGATCCTGCGCAGCTTCCACTTCCGGGCTCAAGCTTTCGTCCGACATTGGCGCTCCCTGTTGTTGACCGGAACAATGGTCATGCCGCTCGCCGGTTGCGCTGGTCAACTGAGCGCGCTCGAACCGGCTGGCCCTGCGGCCGGCTCCATTGCCACCCTGTGGTGGATCATGTTCTGGGCAGCCGTCGCCCTGTTCGCCCTGGTGTTGACGCTGCTCGCCCTGGCCTACTGGCGCCCCTCGGCGATCAACCGCTTCCGGCCGCGGCACTGGATTATCGGGCTTGGGCTGGTGATGCCCGGCGTCCTGCTCACACTCCTCGTCTATGGCGTCCTGATCCAGGGTGAGATGCTGCTGCCCCGACCGACCGAGCCTCAGCCTATGCGCATTACCGCCACGGCCCAGCAATGGCAGTGGACCTTCGACTACCCCGACATTGCCGGCGCCTCCTCCACCACCAACGAGTTGCACCTCCCCGCGGGCGAGCCGGTGGACATCGTCATCACCTCGCGCGACGTGATCCACAGCTTCTGGGTGCCGCGCCTCGGTGGCAAGATGGGCGCCATTCCGGGCGACCAGAACGTCATCCGGCTCGAGGCCGACGAGCCCGGCCGCTTCGGCGGCGTCTGCGCGGAGTTCTGCGGACGCGATCACGCCGGCATGCACTTCCAGGTTCTTGCCCACCCCGCGGCCGACTTCGTGGCAGCAGTCGGAGCCGCGCCATGAACGAGCCCATCTCCCCCGTCCGGCTCCACAAGCAGCTCATGCGCATCTGGGGCAGCGGTCCCGGCGTCGAGCGGCTCGCCGCGCTCAACCACAACATCCTCGGCAAGCGCTTCATGCTGGCCGCCTTCGTGTTCTTCGCCATTGGCGGTGCCCTGTCGATGGTGATCCGCGCCCAGCTCGCCACGCCGAACAGCGCGTTCCTCGGTCCGGACATCTACAACCAGGTCTTCACCATGCACGGCACGGTGATGATGTTCCTGTTCGCCATTCCGATGTTCGAGGGAGTGGCGATCTACTTCCTGCCCAAGCTCCTCGGCACCCGCGACATGGCCTATCCCCGCCTCGCCGCCTATGGCCTGTGGTGCTACCTGTTTGGAGGCTCCATCCTCATCGTGGCGCTGCTGATGGGCGTCGCGCCGGCGAGCGGCTGGTTCATGTATACCCCGCTGTCGTCGCAGCCCTACTCCCCGGGCATCAACTCCGATGTGTGGCTGCTCGGCGTCACCTTCGTCGAGATCTCGGCGATGCTCGCCGCCGTCGAGTTCATCGTCTCGATCCTCAAGATCCGCGCCCCCGGCATGTCGCTCGACCGCATGGCGATCTTCGGCTGGTACATCCTGAGCACTGCCGGCATGATGCTGATCGGCTTCCCGCCGCTGATCCTGGGCTCCATCCTGCTCGAACTCGAGCGCGCCTTCGGCCTGCCCTTCTTCGATCCGGAACGCGGCGGCGACCCACTCCTGTGGCAGCACCTGTTCTGGCTGTTCGGCCATCCCGAGGTCTACATCATCTTCCTGCCCGCCGCCGGCGTGCTGTCGACCATCATCCCCGTGTTTGCCGGGCGGCCGCTGCTTGGCTATCGCGCCATCGTCGTTGCCATCATCGCCATGGCCTTCCTCAGCTTCGGGCTGTGGGTGCACCACATGTTCACGGTCGGCATTCGCCACATGGCGCTCGCCTTCTTCTCTGCCGCCAGCGGCCTCGTCGCCATACCGACGGCGGTGCAGATCTTCACCTGGATCGCTACCCTGGCCCACGGCAAGCCGCGCTTCGAAATCCCCATGCTCTATGTCGCCGGCTTCTTCATCGTCTTCGTCATCGGCGGCCTGACCGGGGTGATGCTGGCCATGGTCCCATTCGACACCCAGGCGCACGACTCCCATTTCGTCGTCGCGCACCTCCACTACGTCCTGGTGGGCGGCTTCGTGTTCCCCATGCTGGCGGCACTCTACTACTGGCTGCCGCATCTCACCGGCCGCGTGCCCGAGTTCCGCCTGTCGATACCGGCCTTCTGGCTGATCCTGGTCGGGTTCAACCTGACCTTCTTCCTGATGCACCTGACCGGCCTGTTGGGCATGCCGCGGCGCGTCTACACCTACCCCGCCGGCCTCGGCTGGGACTGGCTCAACCTCCTGTCCTCCATCGGCGGCTTCATCACCGCCTTCGGCTTCGCGCTGGTGCTGGTCGATGTGGTGCTGCAGTTCCGCTTCGGCCGACGCTTCCACCGAAATCCCTGGCGCGCCGGCACCCTGGACTGGGCGACACCCATTCCGGCGCCGCTCTACAATTTCGCGTCCCTGCCCGAGATCGACCACCGGGCGGACGACTACGATCCCGCCGCTCTCGGTCCGCGGCTCGCCGGTGGCGAGGGGTATCTCGGCTTCGCCCGCAACATGGACATGGAAGTGCTGGGAGTGGACCCGGTCACCGGTCGCCCCACCGAACTCATCGTCCTGCCCCGCCCCAGCTATCTGCCCATCATCACCTCTGCCCTGACCGGTCTGGTGGTGCTGGGGCTTCTGTTCAAGGTCTACTGGTTCGCCGCGCTTGCTGCCGCCGTGACCGTGGGGATCTTCCTCCTGTGGCCGGGCGCGCTTGGCCGGCGGGAGGATGCGGTGACCCGCGATGTCGGCCGCGGGCTTTCGCTGCCGCCCGAGGACGAAACGCCGCGCTCGCTCGCCTGGTGGGGCATGCTGATCTGGCTCGGTGCCGACGCCACCCTCTTCATGTCCTTGGCCTTCGGCGCGCTGTTCCTCGTGACCGTGGCGCCGGATTGGCCTCCGGCCCAGGTGTTGCAGAACGGCTGGCTCCTGGTCGTGCTGCCGCTGGTGGGGCTGATCGGGGCGGCTATCGCGGGCCACATTGCCCGCAGCCGGGCCGCCGATCCCTCAGGACGCCGGATCGCACTCGCCGCCGTCGCCGCTTTCCACCTGGCCAGCATCGCCAGCCTGCTATGGCTCGCCTTCACCCTGCCTGACCCGCGCGGCCACGCCTATGCTGCCACCAGCCTGGCAATCGTGCTCTACCTCCTGATCCACGCCGGCATCGGCGCCCTGATGGGACTCTACGCGCTCTACCGCGATCTTGTGGGCTATGTTTCCGCCCTGCGCAGTGCCGACCTGCGCATCGGAGTCTTGTGGAATGACTTCAGCGCCGGCGCCGGCTTGATCGGCCTCGTGCTGCTGGCGCTCCTGCCCGAACTTGCGGGGATGCGACAATGACCAGCCGCCCCGGCATTCTTCTGCTGCTCACCATCGGCTTCGTGGTCTGGAGCGGCGTCTTCGTCGCCCTTTATGCCGGCCAGTCCGTCGGCTGTGCCGCCGGGTGGCATCTGATCTCCGTCGGTCCGATGAGCCTGCTGCGGGCGCTGCTGGTTGTCGGCTTCGTTGTCGGCATGGCCGCGCTCGCGTTCACGGCGCTGATCCTCGGGCGCCTGCGACCAGCCGACCGGTCGCCGGTCGGCTTCGTCAACCGCACCAGCGCCTATGCGGCCATTGTCGCCGTGGTCGCCGGAGCCTTCACCTTCGCTCCGGTGCTGTTCACGTCGACCTGCCTCTAGGTTCGGCTCAGCGCACCAGGTCCATGCCGAAGCCGTGGCAGACGAACTCGATGGTGTAGGCTTGGCTCACGTCCAGCCCCGCCTCGTATACCCCTGCCGCCACCATGGCCTCGTAGAACGAGGTCCAGCCCTCATCCGTCATGCAGCCGATGCCATGGGTCTCGGCATCGCCGGAGACCACGATGCCATAGGCTTTCATCGCCTCGATGCTGCGGGCGATCTGCTCGTCGCTCATCTCCGGGTTGTCGGCCTGGATCAGCGCATTCGCGCCGGCATTGTCGCCATGGAGGTAGTTGTACCAGCCGATGATCGACGCCTCGACGAAGCGCCGGGCGATGTCCCGATGCTCATCGAGCCACGGCTTCATCACCTCGATGGTGGTCGAGTACGGACGATATCCTTCGTCCGCCAGGAGCCACACATCCGGTGTGAACCCGGCGGCCCGCTCGATCGCCAGCGGCTCCGACGTCAGGTAGCCCTGCTGGATGGCGTTCTCGTCGGCCAGGAACGCCGCCGGGTTGAACTGGTAGGGCTCGTACTTGTCTTCCGAGAATTCGGGCCATTCCGACTCCATCCAGGCGAAATACGATGCCAGGCCGGTGGCGCTGAGGATGTACCTGGACGCCCCTGCCAGCTCCGCGAAGCTCTCGAACCGGCCGGGATGCGCCATCAGCACCTGCGGGTCCTTCTGGAACAGCGAAGCCAGAGTGACGGTTGGGATGCCCTGCTCGAGCGCATTCAGCGCCCCGGTGGCGACACCCATGTAGAACTGGACCTGCCCTGCCGCGAGCAGCGCCCGACCCTGCGTCTGCGGCCCGCCCTGCAGAATGGTGACGTCGAGCCCATACTCGGCATAGGTGCCGTCGGCGACCGCCTGGTAGAAGCCGCCATGCTCGGCCTGCGCCAGCCAATTGGTGGCAAAGGCCACCTTGTCCTGCGCCGCAGCCCCCGTGACGACACTGGCCACCAGAAACACCGCCAATGCGGCCACTGAAATCCTGCGCATGGCGCACCCTCCATCGGCCCTGCGGGCATGGCGATGCTTTGGCCGATCCTGCGCAAAAGGTGAAGCCGGATTCCGACTTGCAGGCGGCAAAGACCTTCGTCAGGCGCCGCTGCGCCAGTGCGGCACCGGCTCGGCCAGCGTCTGCAGGTCTTCGGCCGGCTCCCCCTCGATCCGCCGCAACAGCAACCGGGTCAACTCCACCCCAGCCGCGAACACATCCTCGCGCACGCTGTCGACGCGCGGGAACAACGTTGGCAGGATATCCGAGGTCTGCTTGTAGATCAGCTCGACCCCCTGCCCCGGCTTGATGCCGCCCTCCTCCAGCCCGCCCACCATGGCGATGGTGCGCATCTCGCTGTCGCAGATGATGCCATCGGGCCGGTCACCGCGGCCGGCGAGTTCCACACCGAACTGGCGCATAGCCGCCGGCGTGCGCGCCTGCGCCCCTTCCAGAACTTCGCTGTCCAGCCCAGCCCGCGCAGCGGTCTGGTGAAAGGCCGTCACGATGTTGTGGTAGTTTGTGGTGCTGTCGTCCCCGATCACCAGCAGCAGCTTTCGGCAGCCTTTCGCCGCCAGCCGCTCGACCGCCAGGCTGGTGAAACGCTCGGAATGGAAGTCGTGGTAGGGGTGCTGCGTCTGGAACGCCGTCCGGCCATGGCTGACGAACGGGAAACCCGCCTCGATCAGCATCTGCACCCGGGGGTCGTGCGGCCCGGTGTGGGTGATGATGACCCCATCGGCGGTCCGGTTCTGAAGGATATAGCGCACCGTGTCGGCCGACAGCATGCGCTCGAATTCCGGCATCACCGTCAGGTGGTAGCGGCTGCCCTTTATGGCGCTGCCGATCCCCTGGATCATCTGGCGCGCGAAATCGATCGAGTCCTCAGACCCGTCCAGCACCAGCGCCACCACATTGGTCTTGCCGGTCCTGAGGCGCACTCCCGCGCGGTCCGGCACGTAGCCGAGCGCCCGCGCCGCCTCATTCACCTTGTCCCGCGTCTCCTGCTTCAGCGTGGTGCCGCCGCGAAGGGAGAGCGACACGGTGGAAAGGCTCAGCCCCGTCCTCTCCGCAATGGTGCGGAGCGTCACGCGCTGTCCGGGCAAAGGAGGGCTCGTTGAGTCTGGTTTGGTCTTGTCGGTCATGGGCGCGAATAGGTGTCCTCGTCGATCCTACACACCCGCACCCGTAACCTGAACGCAAAATGCTCGCGGCAGCCAATTGATACGTTGCGCCGGATCGCAAGGAGCACTCCCGGCGACCGGGGCACTCCCAATCGCCTTCGCCGATCTCCCAATTTGCAACGTTGCACCGACCGTGCTTACCTGTGCTCGATAGCCGTCAGAGATGCCGCGCTGGCGGCAGGGCCGAGCTGGAAGGAGTGTTGCATGAACACAGGGAACACAGGTCTTGGAGCGCTGGAATGACCTATTCCAATCCCCTCTCGTCCAGGCTCGCACTTGGTGATGACGACCTTAAGACAGAGGGCAAACTGCTGCGCCTGAGCGCGGACCTCCGCGCCAAGATACTGACCCCGATCGGAGGGATGCCCTGGCAGTGGCATGTGCAGCGCTCCGACATCTCCGCTGCCGAAGCCCTAGCTGCCGACTGGCGCCAGTGGGAGCAGTTCGGCCCGCATTCGGTCTGGGCCAGGAAGCAGGGCCACACCTGGTTTGCCGCCGAGGTGGAAGTGCCGGAGGCAGCGCGCGGCAGGACCTTCGTGTTGCGCTTCGTCTCGCAGTGGCAGGACCGGCCGGGCACCACCGCCCCGCAATGCCTCGCCTATCTCGATGGCAGGATCGCCCAGGCGCTCGACGGCAACCACACCGAACTGGTGGTCGAGTGCGACGCCAGGCCCGGCAACCGACACACGCTGCTCGTGAACGCTTTCACCTTCTTCGACCGGCCGCTGGTCGGCTTCACCGTCGAGCCCTTCGTCCGCAGCGAGCGCGCCGAGAAGCTCTATTACGACCTGCAGACGCCGCTCGAGGTCGCCATTCGCCTGCCCCAGTCCGACCCGCGCCGTCACGCCATCCTCGGCATCGTCGACCGGGCGCTGCGTGCCCTTGATCGACGCGGCGGCTACACCGAGGCCTTCGAGGCGAGCCTCGGCGACGCAGAGAAGATCGCGCGCGAAATCTACGACCTCGTCGACACCGAGGTGCAGCCGCAGATCACCGCCGTTGGCTCGACCCATCTCGACGTCGGTTGGCTCTGGCGCGTCCTGCACACCCGCGACAAGACCGGCCGCTCCTTCGCCACGGTGCTCAACCTGATGGAGGAATATCCCGAGTTCGTCTTCATGTATAACCAGTCGGTGCTGTTCGACTTCCTGAAGCAGGACTATCCCGAGCTCTGGGACCGCCTGCTGCAGCGCGTGAAGTCAGGGCAGTTCGAGATCGAAGGCGCCATGTGGGTGGAGCCGGACGTCAACATCGTCTCCGGCGAGTCACTGGTCCGCCAGATCATGCGCGGGCGCCGCTTCCACCTCGAGCATTTCGGCGTTGATCCCAAGACCGTCTGGCTCCCCGACACCTTCGGCTACTCGGCCAACCTGCCGCAGATCATGGACAAGTCGGGCCTGAAATACTTCGTCACCAGCAAGCTGAGCTGGAACGACACCGACCGGCATCCCTACGACACCTTCTTCTGGCGCGGCATCGACGGCACCGTCACCAAGGCCCAGCTCATCACCGCCCAGCGCTTCGAGAGCGAAGCGATCTACACCACCTATAATGGCGACTTGTCGGTCAGCGAGACGATGGGCGCCTGGAAGCGCTACGAGCCCAAGGCAGCCCACAATGAAGTCGTCATGAGCTACGGCTATGGCGATGGCGGCGGCGGGCCCACCCGCGCCATGATCGAGCGCGGCATCCGCCTCCAGCGCGGCATCCCCGGCGCCCCTCGGGTGAAGCTTGAGGGCATCGTCCCTTTCCTCGACCGGCTGGGCCGGAAGATGGACGCCAACCCGAACCGCTTCCCCGTCTGGAACGGTGAACTCTACCTCTAGTATCACCGTGGCACCCTGACCTCGGTCGCCAGGAACAAGGCCAACAACCGCCGCTCCGAGCGCCTGCTGCGCGAGCTCGAGTTCCTCGGCGTCATGGCGCTCAAGCAGTCGGGCGCCCCCTACCCGCTCGAGACGCTCGCCGAGTTCTGGGAGCTGGTGCTGATCAACCAGTTCCACGACATCCTGCCCGGCACCTCGATCCCCGAAGTCTATGTCGACAGTGATGCCGAGTACGGTCGCATCTTCTCGACACTCGCTTCTGGCAACGGTCCGTGGCACGCCGCCGCTCAGGCTTTCGCAACTCCGGGTCACGATCAGTTGCGGCTCATCAACTTCACCTCGCAGACCCGTTCGGACCTCGTCCATTTTCCGTTCATGTCCGTTCAGGAAGGCGCTTCCTTGTCGGCAGGCGGAGCCCTCCACCCGCTGCAGCGCATTACCCGCGCCGACGGCTCCACCGAGCTCGTCTCCCCTGTTTCGGACATCGTTCCCCTGGGCTGGACCGCGGGCCAGATCGTTACCGGCGGCGCCGCCAACTCCACCTCGCCGCTGTCGGTCTCGGAAACCCATCTCGGGAACGAGCTGCTCCACGTAACCTTCGACAGCAACGGGGAAATTACCTCCGTCTTCGACAAAACCCGCAACCGCGAAACTCTCGCCAACGGCCAAACCGCCAACCGACTCGTCGCCTATGAAGACAAGCCGATGGAGTGGGACGCCTGGGACATCGACCGCTATTTCGAGGAGCAGTTCTGGCCCCTCGCCGACACGAAGGCCGAGATCACCGTGGTCGAGACGGGCCCTCACAGAGCCGCCATTCGCATCGAACGCCGCTACCAGAACTCATTGTTCGTACAGGTGATTTCGCTCGCCGCCGGGCAGCGGCAGGTCGAGTTCGACACCTTCATCGACTGGCAGGAACGCTCCACCGTCATCAAGGCGCTCTTCCCGTTCGACCTCAACACCTCGGAGATCCGCTCGGAGATTCAGTTCGGCCACGTCCGACGCCCGACCCACCGCAACACCAGCTGGGACAAGGCCCGCTTCGAGGCCTCGATGCACCGCTGGATCGATATGAGCGAAGCCGATTTCGGCGTCGCGCTGCTCAACGACTGCAAGTACGCCTATGATGCGCTTGAGCAGATGGTGCGGCTGACACTGGTGCGCGGCAGCAATTTCCCCAATCCCGACGCGGACTTGGGCGAGCACCGCATCCGCTACGCCCTCTTCGTCCACGACGGCGTCGCCGACCTCGCCGACGTCCATCGAGCTGCCGAGCGGTTCAACAATCCGGTTGCCGTGGTCGGCTCGTTCGCGCCGGCGCGAGAGGCTGCGAGCGACCTCGGCAACTTCAGCTTCGCCCGGGTCGATCAGCCCAACGTCACGATCGAGACGGTGAAGAAGGCCGAGAAATCCGAAGCCATCGTCCTGCGCATCTTCGAGCACGCCAACATCCGCGCCGATGCCACGATCACCTTTGGCCTGCCGGTCAGATCCGTGCGCACCGTCAACCTCATGGAAGAGGGGAGCAGCGAGCCGCTCCAACTCACGGGCAACGGGGTCCGGCTGCAGCTCCGCCCCTTCGAGATCGTCACACTTTTGGTCGAGACCTAGGCCGCGAGGTGATGGCACCGGACGGTATGACCCGGCCCGACTGCCGTCGGCCCCGGCATGGTCTCGCGGCAGATGGCAGTTGCGCGCGGGCAGCGTGAGACGAACGGGCAACCGCGGCTCTGCGGCGTCCACATCGGTATGTCGGTCGCCCGCCGGGTGCGCACCGCGGCGATCTTGCGATTGGGGTTCGGCACCGCCTCGATCAGCAGTTGCGTATAGGGGTGGCGCGGATCGCCGGTTATGGCCTCGCTCGGCCCCTGCTCCACCAGGTGCCCGGCATAGAGCACGGCTGTATCTTCGGCGAAGTAGCGGGCCGTGGCGATGTCATGGGTGATGTAGAGGGCAGCAAGCTGCCGCTGCTGCTTGAGGTCCTCGAGCAGGTTCAGGATGCCCAGCCGCACCGACACGTCCAGCATCGAGGTCGGCTCGTCGGCAAGCAGCACTTCCGGCTGTACCGCCAGCGCCCGTGCGATCGCCACGCGCTGGCGCTGCCCGCCCGACAACTCGTGCGGCCGGCGGTTCAGGTAGTCGCCAGCCGGGCGCAAGCCGACGCTCTCGAGCAGGCCCAGCATCTCGGCCTCGATCACCCTGCCCTTCAGTTCCGGACGATGCAGCCGCAGCGGCCGCTCCAGATGGTAGCGGATGCTCTGCGTCGGGTTCAGCGACCCGAACCGATCCTGGAACACCATCTGCACATCCGACCGGTATTGCTGCAGACGCGAGCCCTTGA
>JAEZFJ010000384.1 GCA_023437755.1 Pseudomonadota bacterium | reverse complement strand
CCTCGATCACTTCCTGGCTCGTCCGGCCGACTACGCTCCGGGCACGAAGATGAACTTTGCCGGCGTTCGCAGTGCCGAGGAGCGTGCAGACATACTCGCTTACCTGCAGACCTTGTCGCCGAGCCCGGTTCCGTTCCCGGCTCCTGAAGAGGCGCCGGCCGACGAGGCCGCGCCGGTTGAGGAGGGCGCGTCCGAGATTCAGGACCCGGCCGTTGCTCCTGCCGATGAGGTCAGCACCGAGCAGGCTCCGGCTGTGGTGACCGATACCCCGACCGAGACCCAGTCCGACACGCCGGTCCAGGGCACGCCCACCACCAGTGGCCCGGGAGCCGCTCCGCCGCTGCCCGGAACCCCCGCGGCCGAGGGCACCGGCACCGAGACGAGCGCTCCGGCGCTTGTTCCCGCACAGTAAGGCGCTGCGAAGCGCAGATTTGAGAGGCCGTATCCTTGATGGGTGCGGCCTCTATTTTGTTTGGCGATCGAGGCCCTGATGTTGCTCCTGCACCTTTCCGACGTCGATGAGTCTGCGTGGGCCGCTGCGTTCACCGAAGCGCTTGCGCCCTACCCGGTGGTCCGCAGGAGCGACAGCTTCGACCCGGCTCAGGTCCGCTACATTTATGTCTGGAAGCCGAAGCCGAACGCCTTCGAGGGCCTCACCAGCCTCAAGGCGATCCTTTCCCTTGGCGCGGGCGTCGACGCGCTGCTCAAGCACTCGGCGCTGCCGGACGTGCCGATTGTCCGTTTCGTCGATGCGGACCTGACACAGCGGATGAGTGATTATGTGGTGGCACAGGTCACCATGCATCATCGCCTGTTCAGTCGCTTTCGGGCCGATCAGCGGGCGCGGCGCTGGAGCCAGCTCTATCCGCCCTCGGCCAGCGAGAGCAGTGTCGGCGTCATGGGTCTCGGTGTGCTGGGCCAGGACGCATTGAAGCGATTGGGCTCCCTCGGCTTCACGCTGCGTGGGTGGAGTCGCACTGCGAAGGAACTCGATGGCGTCGAGGTGTTCACCGGTGACGACGAATTCGAAGCCTTTCTTTCGGGCACTGACATCCTGGTCAACCTGCTGCCCCTGACGCCCCAAACGACCGGAATTCTCAACTACGACACCTTCAGCAAGCTACGCCGTGATCGCCTTGCCGGAGGTCCAGTGATCGTCAATGCTGCGCGCGGCGGCCACCAGCGGGAAGCGGACATCGTCCGGGCGCTTGGCGACGGCACCCTCGCGGCTGCCAGCCTCGACGTCTTCGAGACCGAACCCTTGCCGGCCGACAGCCCGCTCTGGGAGATCGAGACCTGCTACATCACTCCGCATGTCGCCGCGATCTCGGACCTCAAGAGCGGCGTGCGCTATTTCTCGCGGGTGATCCGCGAGCACGAGGCCGGCGAGTCTCTCGTCAACGTGGTTGACCGAAACCGCGGCTATTGACGGAAAATTTGCTCGCGCGGGCAGACGATCCGGGCCATTGAGAACTGGCACAGCCCTGGACGCCAATGACCGAAACTACCGCCACCAGCAAACCTGGGCTCTATGACCGCCTGAAGCAGGCCACTCGACACCGGCTCGCCGAGCCCGTCCTCGCTCTGATCTGCTTCCTGGAAGCGATGATCGTGCCGGTGTTTCCGGAGATCATGCTGGCTCCGATGATCCTGGCGGACCGGCGGCGGGCCTGGCGCCTCGCGGCCATCTGTACCGTCTCTTCGGTCCTTGGTGGTCTTGCCGGCTATGCCATCGGGTACTTTCTTTTCGACACGCTGGGCCGTGCCATCGTGGACTTCTATGGCGCGGGGGACGGCTTTGAGTCCCTCCGCCGCAGCTTCAGCGAGAACGGGCCGCTGATGATCCTGATCGGCGCCGTGTCGCCGATCCCCTACAAGGTCATCACCATCACCAGTGGCGTTGCCGGCCTCGATCTCTGGACCTTCCTCATCTACGGGTTGATCGGGCGCGGCCTGCGCTTCTTTGTACCTTGTGGGCTGTTCTATTTCTTCGGGCCCGCCACCACGGCGCTGATCGAGCGCCACAAGAAGGTCGCCGGATGGGTGATGATCATCGCTGTCGTCGCTGGCTTCGCGCTGGCGCCGCTGCTTTTTCCGAAAGCCGGCACTGAGGTGATGGACGAGCCGATGGAACAAGCCGTCGGCGTCGACCTCGTCGAGAACTGACCGCTGGTCAGCGCCCGTAGCGCTGCCGCAGCACCTGGTAGACGGCGCGGATCGCCTGATCCGTCCCACCCACGGGTCGGCCCGGTCGCGCCTCTGGGGCCCAGCCATAAATGTCGAGGTGCACCCAGTTGCGGGCCTCGCGAACGAACTTCCGCAGGAACAGCGCCGCCGTCACTGAACCGGCAAAGCCACCGCTGCCGGCATTATTGGTATCGGCGATCTTCGATGCCAGCATCGATTCATAGGGGCTCCACAGCGGCATCGGCCACAGCGGATCTTCCCAGGCCAGGCCCGAGGTGACGAGATCGCGCGCCAGGGTGTCGTCGGTTGAATAGAGTGGCGGCAGGTCGGGGCCGAGAGCCGCACGAGCAGCGCCGGTCAGTGTTGCCATGTCGAGCAGAAGGTCCGGCTTTTCGCTGTCGGCCAGCGTCAGTGCGTCGGCGAGGATCAGCCGCCCCTCGGCATCTGTGTTGCCGATCTCGACGGTGATCCCGGAGCGGGACCGGATGATGTCCCCGGGGCGGAAAGAAGAGCCGCTGATGGCATTCTCGACGACCGGGATCAGCACCCGGAGCCGCACCGGCAGACCGGCATCGACAATGGCGTGGGCGAGGCCGAGAACATTGGCCGCGCCACCCATGTCCTTCTTCATCAGCAGCATGCCGGCAGCCGTCTTGATGTCGAGCCCGCCGGTGTCGAAGGTCACGCCCTTACCGACCAGGGTAACCTTTGGATGGTCCGGATTGCCGCAGCTCAGATCCAGCAGCCGTGGCGCCTCGGCGCTGGCGCGGCCGACGGCATGGATTAATGGAAAGTTCTGCGTGACCAGTTCGTCGCCGACGGTCGCGGTGACGCCCATTCCGCGCTCGACTGCGAACGCGCGGATGGTGCGGTCGAGCGCGTCCGGGCCTAACTCGTTGGGCGGGGTATTGATCAGGTCTCGCGCCAGGGTTGCCGCGACCACCTGCCGGTCCACCTCTTCCGCGTCGGCCTGGGCCGGCAGTTCCAGTTCGGGAGCCGTCCGCGCTTGGCGGAACCGATCGAACCTGTAGCCACCCAGGCGGAACCCGATCGCCGCCCGCGTCGCATCGCCGAAGTCGCCGGCCAGCCGGTAGCAGCCTTCGCCAAGGCCAGCGGCAGCGAGCCCCGCCACGAACACCGGGCGATTGGCATCTGCCCCGGTCCCGAAAAGATAACCCGAGAGCTTGCCCTCCTGGTCGGGCAGGGGGAGCAGGCGTCCCCTCTGTCCGGTGAAGCCGCTCGACTTGGCCCACCCGATCTGGGCTTCCGTCAGTTCGCCCGACTCAAGTTGGTCCTCACCAACGAACAGGATCGGCAGGGTGGTTGGCTCGGCCATGTGAACTCTCCGCAAAGGCCCGTCGCTTTTACCGGCAGAGGGGGGCCGCGACAACGCTGCAGAGGCGAGGTTTAACCGGCCGTTAGGGTTAATGTTTTATTGCTGACGGGAGATGGGCCAGACCACCAGGAGCCACCACCGATGATCGCTCGCCTCCGCAATCGCGCATTTTTACGTGCCTGTGCGGTCGCCGGTGTGGCTGTGCTGACCTTGTCGGCCTGCGCCTCCAACCGCGGCAGCATGCCCTCACCTGATTATGCGGGCCTACCCGCCGGCGCAGCGCAGCAATCCGTCGCGGAACTCTCGGCGCGCTACCAGCGCAATCCGCGCGACAGGGGCACCATCGTGCACTTCGCCGCCGCGCTGAGGGCGCAGGGACAGAGCCAGCAGGCGGTGGCGGTGCTCGAACAGGGCGTGAGCCACTACCCGCAAGACGCCACCATCGCCGTGGCGTATGCCAAGGCCCTCACGGCCGACGGACGACTGGAGCAATCCCTGGCCGTGCTCGACCGGGTGATCCGTCCCGACATGCCTGACTGGAACGCACTGCTGGTCAAGGGAGCGACCCTCGATCAGATGGGCCGCAATCAGGAAGCCCGCAAGCTCTACCAGCAGGCGCAACTGCTGGCGCCGGGCGAAGCCTCTATCGAGGCCAATCTCGGTCTGTCCTATGCCATGACCAATGATCCAGGCGCGGCCGAGCGGCACCTGCGGCGTGCCGTTGGTATGCGCGGGGCAAACACCCAGACGCGGCAGAACTTGGCCTTGGTCGTCGGCCTGCAGGGGCGGTTCGACGAATCCCGCGCGCTTTACGCTGCCGAACTGCCGCCCGAACAGGTCGAAAGCAACATGGCCTATGTTCGGGCTCTGCTGACGCAGCAGAATCGCTGGGACCTGATCCAGGGTTGAACCGCCTCCAAACGCCGTTGACAGCGGGAGGTGCCCGGCTATGGTCCGGCCGCACATCCTAGGAGCCCCGCCATGCCGACCGCGAACCCCGCCGAACTCGAACGCATCATCGATGTCGCTTTCGAGGATCGCGCCAACATCGGCTTCAGCACCAGTGGCGAAATCCGCGAGGCCGTGGACGCGGCGCTCGACCAACTCGACCGCGGCGAACTGCGGGTGGCGGAAAAGACCGAGAGCGGCTGGCAGGTGAACCAGTGGCTCAAGAAGGCCGTGCTGCTGTCCTTCCGCCTCAACGACAACCAGCTCATGGCTGGCGGGCCTCAGGGCGCTTCCTGGTGGGACAAGGTGCCGACCAAGTTCGAAGGCTGGGGGGAAAACCGCTGGCGCGAGGCGGGATTCCGCGCCGTACCCGGCGCAGTGGTGCGCCGTTCTGCCCATATCGGCAAGGGCGTGATCCTGATGCCGAGCTTCGTCAATCTCGGCGCCTTTGTCGGCGACGGCACCATGGTCGACACCTGGGCCACCGTCGGCTCCTGTGCCCAGATCGGCAAGAATGTGCATCTGTCCGGCGGCGTTGGGATCGGCGGCGTGCTTGAGCCGCTGCAGGCGGGCCCTACCATCATCGAGGACAACTGCTTCATCGGCGCGCGCTCCGAGATCGTCGAGGGGGTGATCGTCGGTGAGGGTTCGGTCATCTCCATGGGCGTTTTCATCGGTGCCTCGACCAAGATCGTCGACCGCGCCACCGGCGAGGTTCACATGGGACGGGTGCCACCTTATTCCGTCGTCGTATCCGGCTCGTTCCCCGGCAAGCCGCTCCCTGACGGCATCCCGGGTCCGAACCTCTACTGCGCCGTGATCGTCAAGACCGTCGACGCTCAGACCCGTTCGAAGACCGGCAGCAACGACCTGCTGCGCGACTGACCGGGCTCGACGACATGGTCCAAATTGGGAGCACCGGATTTGACTGCACCTGTCTCGACTGATCCCGTTCCTCTGCTTGAATCGCTGATTGCCTGCCCTTCCGTGACTCCCGAGGAGGCAGGCGTTCTTTCGGTGCTCGACGCGACGCTCGCCGCTCTGGGCTTTGCTGTCACCCGCTTGCGTTTCGAGGGCGACGGCTCCTATCCGGTCGATAACCTCTTCGCGGTGCGCGGCAATACGGGGCGGCGCCTGCTGTTTGCCGGCCATACCGACGTAGTCCCCCCGGGAGACCGGGCGCTGTGGAGCGCTGATCCGTTCACGCCCCGGCAAACCGATGGGCGCCTCTATGGGCGCGGTGCTGCCGACATGAAGTCCGGCATCGCGGCCTTTGTCGCGGCGGCGGCGAGTATCCCCGAAGACTCTGGTACCGTGATGCTCGCCATCACCAATGACGAGGAAGCCGATGCCGTCAACGGCACGGACAAGCTGCTCGCCTGGATGGCGGAGCAGGGCTATGGCTTTGATTTTGCTGTCGTCGGCGAACCGAGTTCGGCAGCTTTGCTGGGTGACAGCATCAAGATCGGGCGTCGGGGCTCGTTCTCTGGGCAGATCACCGTCACCGGTACCCAGGGGCATGTGGCCTATCCTGACCGGGCCAACAACCCGCTGCCCGTACTGGCGCGCGTTGTGACGGCACTGGACGTGGAAATCGACAGCGGCACCGAGCACTTCCCGGCGACCAATCTCGAGGTCACCACCATCGACGTCGGCAACCCGGTGTCCAACGTCATACCCTCCTCGGGGACGCTGCGCTTCAACATCCGCTACAATGATTTGTGGACACCCGAGACACTTTCCGAGTGGATCCGCTTGCGTATCGTTACCGTCGACGCCGCAGGTGCAGAGATTGTGTTCGAAACCGTCGGCACTCCGTCGCTGGCGTTCCTGTCGCCGCTCAGTGACGACGTCGCGACCCTGTCCGATGCCATCGAGACGGTGACCGGGCGGCGTCCCGAATACTCGACCGGGGGCGGCACCTCCGATGCCCGCTTCGTCGCCCGCTACGGCCCGGTTGTGGAGTGCGGGCTGGTCGGTCCCACCATGCACAAGGCCGACGAGCATATAGCCATTGCCGACCTCCATGGCCTGGCCGCGATCTACCGCGAGTTCATGCAACGCTTCTTCGTCCGCGACGCATGAAGCTCTGGGCGACCCTGCGCGACGCGGTGGTCGGCTGGCGCCTCTTGCTGGGCCGAGCACCGGGCTGGCGGGCGCGCTTCAGCCTGACCCGAGCCGGACTCGTCGCTGCCTTGGGCCTGTTTGTGGTGGTGGCATTGCTGGCTGTGAGCGTGGCGGCAGTGGACTACGGGCCGCCAAGCCTTCCTGGGCTGATCGCGGGTCTCCTGGTGCTGATGATTCCGCTCGCGGGCTTGCTGCTGGCCTTATGGGTCACCCGCAAGGCTGTGGATGGGCTCGCCTCCTGGTTGGACGTGCTGGTCCCAGCGATCTTCCTCCTGATCGCCTTCGTGCCGCTGGAAGGCATGATCGCCGCACTGGTCGGAGGACCGGCGGTGATGCTGAGCTGGCTGGCCCTGGGTTTAGGCTACTTTCGGCTGGCTCGCGCGGCGACCGCCTGGAGCCGCGGCGTTTCCGCTTCATTTGCCATTCTGGCGGTGCTCATGCTTGTCGCCGTGCGGATCGCGCTTTACATCCTGTCTAACCCGCCTGCTTCTCCCATCTGAGACCGCCCCTTGTCCCAGCCCAACTCCAGCTACGTCGAAGAGATCAAGGCTGCCGTTCGTGGCTGCATCGCCCTGGTGATGGGGCAGCGCGACGCGCCGTCCTATTTTGACTTCAGCCAGCGCGGTCTGGTCGGCAGTCTCCTCGCCGTGGTGATTGCCGTAACACTGGCTGGGTTCGGACCGTTGCTTGCGGGCGCACGGCTGCCGGCGGGCGCCGCGACCCAATCCGTGATCGTCAATGCCGCCTTGTTCGGAGCTCAGGCGCTGACCGCCTGGATAGCACTGCGGCAGATGCGCCGGGGGGATGGCTTCGTACCCTATCTGGTCGCTTCGAACTGGGTCACTTTCACCACCGCAGTGCTGTTGCTGCTGTCGACCTTCCTGGGCCCGCTTGGCATCATCATCCTGGTGGTCGTGGTGGTGATGGCCATCGTGACCTTCATCAATATCGGTCGTTTCGTGGTGACGCTGAGCCCGCTGCAGATCGGCCTCCTGTTCCTGTCGCAGGCAGTCGGTGTCTTCCTCGCGCTAGGGGTGGTGGCCATCATGCTGCCCCCGCCGCCCTTGCCACCGGTCTAGTAGTGCACCCGGGTCAGATAAAGTCCGTAGGGCGGAGCCATCGGGCCGCATCGTGCCCG
>JAEZFJ010000298.1 GCA_023437755.1 Pseudomonadota bacterium | reverse complement strand
GGTGTTGACCTGGTAGGGTTTCAAGACCCGGCGGCGCTCGGCAGCATCGACGTCGCCCATGGAAACCCAGGTGTCGGTAATCACAAGATCGGCACCTGCCACAGCCTCGCGCGGATCCTCGATCAGCCGCACCGCGTCCCCGGCCCGGCGGATGTCGTCCATCAGGTCCTTTTCGGGGCTGTATTCGTCCGGCGTGGCGATGGTCAGCTGGCAGCCGAAGAGCTCGGCGGCGTTGACCCAGGAGTGGAGCACGTTGTTGCTGTCGCCGACCCAGGCGACCTTGGCACCGCTGATATTGCCGCGATGCTCCTCGAAGGTCATGAGGTCGGCCATGATCTGGCACGGGTGAGCGCGGCGGGTGAGTCCGTTGATGACCGGCACCGTGGCGCCTTCGGCAAGCTCGAGCAGGTCGGCGTGGGAGAGGATGCGGATCATGATCGCATCCACATAGCGGCTCATGACCTTGGCGGTGTCCTCGAGGGTCTCCTCGCGGCTGAGCTGCATCTCCTGGCCGGACAGCATGATGGTCTCGCCGCCGAGCTGGCGCATGCCGACGTCGAAGCTGACGCGGGTGCGGGTGGACTGGCGCTCGAAGATCATCGCCAGCACCTTGTCCTTGAGCGGCTGCGGGCGGTCGCCTTCCCTGAGGCGTCCCTTCAGCGACAGGGCGGTGTCGAGCATGCCGCGCAGCTCGGGATAGGTGAAATCATCGATCGAAAGAAAATGCCTTGGGGTGCCGGTCGTGGTCATGGGCCGGGGTCCTTTGTGACGCTTGGGTCCTGTGTCCGAAGGGACATCGTGAACCTTTAACAATTCCGGTGTCATCCCGGCGAAAGCAGGGACTGGTCTCCATCTCAGGATGGACCCCGGCTCGAGGCCGGGTGACACCGAGTGTGTGGTGGGGCCTGATCCCCGTCCGCCCCTCAGGGCGGAGGGAACAAACCGCGTCGGCGACGGCCGAAATGGTAGAAGACCAGCATCGTCAGCTCGCCGCGGCGGTCGAGGCGGTTTCGGCCTCTATGGCATCGAAGGCGGCGCCGAGCTTGCCCATGGCCTCCTCGATGTCGGCTTCGGCGATGATCAGCGGCGGGATCAGGCGCAGGACGTTGTCGCCGGCGCCGATCGCAAGCAGCTGGTGGTCATCGCGCAGGCGAGCGACGAAGTCGCGCACCGGCGGCGCGATCTTGATACCCGCGAGCAGGCCCTTGCCGCGCATCTCGAGCACGTAGTCGGGGTATTTCTGCGCGAGCTGCTGCAGGTGCCAGCCGAGGCGCTGGCCCATCTGGTTCACATGATCGAGGAAGCCGGGGGCGGTGATGCGGTCGAGCACGGCATTGCCGACGGTGCAGGCGAGCGGGTTGCCGCCATAGGTCGAGCCATGGGTGCCGGGCACCATGGAGGCAGCAACTTCCTCGGTCGCGAGGCACGCCCCGAGCGGGAAGCCGCCGCCGATGGCCTTGGCCACCGCCACGATGTCAGGGGTGATGCCGGCCCATTCATAGGCAAAGAAGCGCCCGGTGCGGCCGAAGCCGCACTGCACTTCATCAAGAATAAGGACAAGGCCGTGCTCGTCGCAGAGCCGGCGCAGTCCCTGCATGAATTCAGCGGACATGGCGGTGACGCCGCCCTCGCCCTGAACCGGTTCGATCAGAATGCCGCAGGTCTGCGGGCCGATCAGCGCCTTCACCGCCTCGAGGTCACCCGGCCTGGTGTGCTTGAAGCCGGGCACCGGCGGACCGAAGCCTTCGAGATAGGACGGGTTGCCGCCGGCAGCGATGGTGCCCAGGGTCCGGCCATGGAAGGAGCCGGTGAAGGCGATAATCTCGTAGCGGTCCGGCTCGCCCTTGGCGAAGAAATGGTGCCGCGCCGTCTTGATGGCGCACTCGATCGCCTCGGCGCCCGAATTGGTGAAGAACACCCGATCGGCAAAGGTGAGGTCGACCAGCCGCTGCCCCAGCCGTTCCTGCTCAGGAATGGTGAAGACGTTGGAGGTGTGCCAGATCTTTTCGGCGGCCGCCTTCAGCGTCGACACCAGATGCGGGTCGGCGTGGCCAAGGGCATTGACGGCGATGCCGGAGTGGAAATCGAGATACTCTCGGCCCTGCTGGTCGTACAGTCGCATGCCCTCGCCCCGCTCGAAAGCGAGATCGGACCGGGCATACGTGCCGTAGAGCGCAGACATGGGGGCCTTCCTTTCAGGGGTGGCATTCAGAGCGTGGCAAAAGCGCCACAAAAACCAAAAACGCGCTTGTTTGCAGCGCGTTTTCGGCAGTGGAGTTAGGGCGAAATCGCTTCCGAAGTCAATCATTCGCCCGCAAGTGACTGATTTGACTCATTGATCGTTAAGCAGATTTTAACCGGTGGAATGTCGGGGAAATCCAAGCCCGACTCTTGATCCCGATTCCAGCGCTGCGGTAGTCTGCTGATCAACGGGAAACACGATATCTCGTGTGGCGGACCCGCATATCATACGACGCCTAGCGTTCTACGGCTGCCATGCCGTGTGGCAGCACATGGAAGGATTCTGTGTTGACGATGGTTTCAGAAGCGCAAACGGCGGGCTGGACCGAGGAGCGTGTCGAACTCCTCAAGAAGCTCTGGATGGAAGGCCTCAGCGCCAGCCAGATCGCTGGCGAGCTCGGCCAGGGAGTGACCCGCAATGCCGTGATCGGCAAGGTGCACCGACTGAAGCTGTCGGCGCGCGCCAAACCCACGAACACCACGCCCCGCGCCCGGCCGGCGGCTCCGCGTCCCGCGGCGCCGCGCCGTGTGAGCAGTTCCGGTTCCAGCATGGGCAGCGCGGCCAGTGCCGCAGCCAAGGTGCGCCACACCATGCCGCGGCCGCAGACCATGGGTGCCACTGCCCTGGCGGTGACTCCGGAAATGCAGGCGGAAATGTATGTGGCTCCGGCCGCCGAACTCTATATTCCGGAAGAAAAGCGCCTGACGCTGCTGCAGCTCAGCGAGCAGACCTGCAAGTGGCCGATCGGCGATCCGCTGACCCCCGACTTCTATTTCTGCGGTCAGCACAGCCTCGAAAGCGGACCCTATTGCGAGTTCCACTCGCGCCGGGCCTATCACCAGCTGGACCGCAAGAAGCGGTAAGGTTCGGATTACGGACAGATGAAAGGGCACCGCAAGGTGCCCTTTTTTTTGCTCCTGGGTCTGCTGGCTCAGTGGCCGCAACCTCGTCCTCTGACTAGCTCAGGATGAGGTCCATGCGAGGGCTGTACTCACGTAGACCTCATGGTGAGCCTGTCGAACCACGAGCTCGCGGCCGACAAGGCCCTACCCCGCGACCTGCCGCACCGTCTCGGCTGCGCCCTGGTCGAACAGGGTGTCGAGGTGCTCCACCACCGCATTGCGGAAGGTTGCGTTATCCGCGAGGTCCGTGCCGAACACTTCGTTGAGTGCCACGAGCCCGTCGAACAGGGCTTCGGCATCCTCGCCGGCATCGGCGGCGATCGCCATCATGCGCAAAGCGAGCGGGTCGCGGACGTCGATGGCCTCGCCGTCTTCATCGACGCCGGTGACATAGCGCATCCACGCCGCAACGCCGAGGGCGAGGCGGGTGATGGGTGCACCAGCAGCAAGCCGATCGCGGATGGTGCCGAGCAGGCGCTGCGGCAGTTTCTGCGAGCCATCCATGGCGATCTGCCAGGTGCGGTGCTTGAGGGCCGGGTTGGAGAAGCGCTCGAGCAACTGGTCGCGATAGGCAGCGAGGTCGACATCCGGCATGTGCAGAGTCGGAATGACCTCCTCGGTCATCAGCCCGTGAATGAGCTTGCGGAAGCCCGGGTCGGCCACGGCGTCCGAGACATGCTCGTGGCCGGCAAGATAGCCGAGATAAGCGATGGTCGAGTGCGAGCCGTTGAGCATGCGAAGCTTCATGCGCTCGAACGGCTCGACCTCGTCGGTGAGTTGCGCGCCGGCGGCAGCGAAATCGGGCCGACCGGTGGTAAACCTGTCCTCGATCACCCACTGGGTGAAAGGCTCGGCCATCACGGGCCAGGCGTCCTCCGCGCCGAGCAGCGCGGCAACGGCTTCGCGGTCGGCGTCGGTGGTGGCCGGAACGATGCGGTCGACCATGGTGGAGGGAAACGCCACCTGCTCGGCAACCCATTCGCCGAAGCCGTCCTCGCGCAAGGCCGCGAAGCGGGTGACGATGCGCTTCACCGTGGCGCCATTCGCCGGCAGGTTGTCGCAACAGAGCACCGTGAACGGTGCAGTCCCGGCGGCCCGACGGCGGGCAAGCGCCTCGACGATCAGGCCAGGCGCGGAACGCGGCGCCGATGGATTGGCAAGGTCATGGACGATGTCGGGATGACGCGCGTCGAGTTCGCCGGTCGCCGGGTCATGGCAATATCCCTTCTCGGTCACGGTCAGGGAGACAATGCGGATCTGGGGGGACGCCATCAGCGCGATCAGCGACTCGCGCTCGGCATTGGCATCCAGCACGCCGAGGATCGAGCCGATGATGCGCGGATGGGTGCCCGCCGCGTCGCGGATGGCGACGGTGTAGAGGCCGTCCTGGGGCTCCAGGGCCTCCTTGGTGTCGGGCCGGCGGAGGCTGGCACCGACGATGCCCCAGCTCGGGTCGCGATCCAGCAGATCGTCGACATAGACCGCCATGTGGGCGCGATGGAAGGCGCCAATGCCCAGATGGACGATGCCGGGGGTAACCGCGCCACGGTCATAGCGGGGCACGGCAATGCCGGCTGGCGGATGGGCAAGGATGGCGGCGCTCAGGCGCGGCATGGGGAACTCCGAAGCGGTGACCGCGGCACCATAGCGGCTGCGGCTCTTGTATGGAAGATCGGGCTTGCGATGGGCCCGGCTTTACCTGCATATGCCGAACGCAACAAGGAGGATGGGCGTGTCACAGCGTTTCGTCAGCATCGGGGAATGCATGATCGAAATGAGCGGCGGCGAGGACCGGCAATACCGGCTCGGCTATGCCGGGGACACGCTGAATACCGCCTGGTACATGCGTGCCCTGCTGCCGCCGAGTTGGGACGTCGACTATGTGACGGCGCTTGGCGAGGACCGCTATTCGCGAGACATCCGCGCCTTTCTTGACAGCCACGGCATCGGCACCGGCCATATCCAGACCATCGCCCACCGCCGTCCCGGGCTCTACATGATCCAACAGGAAGCCGGTGATCGCCATTTCACCTATTGGCGCGATACCTCGGCGGCCAAGCTGCTGGCCGACGACAAGCCGGCGCTGCATGCCGCCATGGACGGGGCGAGCATGGTCTACTTCTCGGGCATAACGCTGGCCATTCTTGCACCTCGCGCCCGCGGCCGGCTGCTGGGCGCCATCGTCAAGGCGCGCGATGCCGGAGCAAGGGTGGCATTCGACACCAATATCCGCCCCGCCCTGTGGTCCAGCCAACGGACGATGATGAGCGTGCTGACCGCTGCCGCCAGCCTGTGCGACATTGTGCTGCCGACCCATGACGACGAGGCGCCGTTGTTCGGAGATGCCTCGCCGGAAGACACTGCGGCGCGTTATCTCGATCTCGGCGTCGACGAAGTGGTCGTCAAGAACGGCGCCAAACCGGCCTTGATCGCCACCGCACACGAACAAGTGAGCGTTGCCCCACCGCCAGCGGCGCAGGTGGTGGATGCGACCGGCGCGGGCGACAGCTTCAATGGCGGCTATCTCAGTGCCAGGCTTGCAGGAAAGCCGCTTCGCGAGGCCGCAGAGGCAGCCCACAGAATCGCGGGCATCGTCATTGGACATCGCGGCGCGCTGGTCGATCCCACCCTGCTCGCCCGCTAAACTGGCCCCACGCAACGGCTTTCCAGCCAGTGTCGGCGGAAAAAGCTGGTGACGGCGCCGCCCGGTGGGCCTAGGTTGTCGGCACGCCAACTCGTTTCGAAGCTCCTGCCCACGTGCCTCAAGCCTCCCTGCGCGATGACCTGCGCCAGGCCACCCGTGCCATTCACCAAGAGCTCGACGATCTCGTCGGCGGCTTCGGCACGCTGGCCGAGTATCGCCGATACCTGGTGGCCAGCCACGCCTTCCGGCGGGCGGCTGAATTGGCGCTGTTGTCTGGAGACAGCTCGAACTGGAATGCGCTGAGCATCGTGGACGCTGGGGCGCGCGATCTCGCCGACCTTGGCTGCACGCTGCGCCCCGCCCCGCCGGCTGCGCCCGAAGCTGCCCATTCGGCTGCCTGGCAGCTTGGGGCCCATTATGTGCTTGAGGGTTCGGGCATCGGAGCGCGCCTGCTGCTTCGCCGCGCCGAAGGGCTGGGTCTGAGTGCCGTGTTCGGAGCCCGGCACCTGGCGCAGCAAGCCGCGGACCGCGAGCGTTGGCCGCGCTTCCTGGCCGTGCTCGATGGCTCCAATGCCGATCGTATGGAGGCCCGCGAGGGCGCTCATGCGCTGTTCTCACTCGCCCTTGCGGCACACAGGGAGGTGCAGCATGAACGCGCCTAGCCGGGTAGACCTGACCAATTGCGACCGCGAACCGATCCATATTCCCGGCAGCATACAGTCCCACGGCTGCCTGATCGCCTGCGATGCGGGCGCGGTCACCATCCGCCGCCATTCGCGGAACCTCACCGAGATGCTCGGCACCCTCAGCGACTGCAACGGCCGCAACCTTGCCGAGATTCTGGGCGAGGAGGTGGCGCATTCGGTCCGCAACGCCCTGGCGCGGACACAGGAGGGAAGCCGCGCGGCGCTGCTGTTCGGCCCAACGCTGCCCAGCGGTCGGCGCTTCGATGTGTCGGTTCACCGTTTCAAGGGCGCAGCCATCATCGAGCTGGAAGCCGCCGACGACGCCATCGCGCCGCCGCTGGAACTGGCGCGCGCCATGATCGGGCGTATCGCCGCGATCGAGACGGTGGAGCGGCTGATCCGGGATACGGCGCGGCTGATCCAGGGCATGCTGCACTACGATCGGGTGATGATCTACAGCTTCGGCGCCGACGGCGCCGGCAAGGTGCTGAGCGAGGCGCGCCGGGGCGACCTCGAAAGCTTTCTCGGCCAATACTTTCCCGCCTCGGACATTCCCCAGCAGGCGCGGTCGCTCTATCTCAAGAACACCATCCGGATTATCTCCAACTCCAACCCGCAGCCTGTGCCGGTGGAGCCCGTGCTGGACGCCTCGGGCGAGCCGCTGGACCTCAGCTTCGCGCATCTGAGAAGCGTGTCACCCATTCATTGCGAGTACCTGCGCAACATGGGTGTCGGCGCCTCCATGTCGATCTCGATCATCGTCGAGGGGCAGTTGTGGGGCCTGATCGCCTGCCACCATTACTCGCCGCGGACGCTGACCATGGCCGAGCGGGTGGCGGCCGAGATGTTCGGGCAGTTCTTCTCGCTGCACCTCGAGGCGCTGCACCGCAAGCAGACTCTGGAAGCGGCGACGCGTGCCCGTGCCCTGCTCGACCGGTTCCTGCAGGCAAGCTCGGGCAGCCGGGATTTCGGCCAGATCCTGCGCGAGCGCCTGCCGGAGTTCAAGGAACTGATCCCGTCCGACGGGCAGGCGCTGTGGATCGACGGCAAGTGGACCGCGAGCGGCACCGTCCCGCCGGCGGCGGCATCGGCGGGGCTGGTGCGCTTCGCCGAAGCGGCCGCAGAGGGCCGCGTCTGGGCCACGCACCAGCTCTCGGCAGTGCTGCCGGGTGCGGAGGAATATGCGCCGGATGCCTCGGGCATGCTGATCATTCCGCTGTCGCAGCGCCCGCGCGACTACATGTTCTTTTTCCGCAAGGAACTGGTGCACACGCTCGACTGGGCCGGCAATCCGGACAAGCTCTACGAGACCGGCCCGATGGGAGACCGGCTGACGCCGCGCAAGAGCTTTGCCATCTGGAAGGAAACGGTGCGACAGCAGTCGGCGTCCTGGACGGCCCCGGAGCGGCAGTTCGCCGAAGCCACGCGGGCGGCACTGGTGGAGGTGGCGCTGCGGCACAGCGAATTGCTCGCCGACGAGCGCAGCAAGTCCGAGCTGCGCCAGCGCATGCTCAACGACGAATTGAACCACCGGGTGAAGAACATCCTGGCCGTGATCAAGTCCCTGGTGAGCCAGCCTTCGGAAACCGGGCATTCGCTGGAGGACTATGTGCAGTCGCTGCGCGGGCGCATCCAGGCGCTGTCGCATGCCCATGACCAGGTGATCCGCGGCGATGGTGGCGGCGGTCTTGCCGACCTGGTGCGGGCAGAACTATCACCTTTTGGAAGCGACGGCCGCACCGTCGAACTCAACGGACCGGCCGTGTGGCTGAACGCGCAGGCCTTTTCGGTGATGGCACTGGTGCTGCACGAACTCTCCACCAATGCCGCCAAGTACGGTGCGCTGTCCCGCGCCGGCGGCACGCTTCAGGTGGATTGGACCGTGGAAGACACCGGGACCCTGCAGCTCAACTGGGCCGAAAGCGGCGGTCCGCCGGTGCGACCACCGTCGCGGCGCGGCTTCGGCACCGTGCTGATCGAGCGCTCGATCCCCTTCGATCTCGGCGGCAAGAGCAACGTGGCTTACGATGCGGGCGGAGTAGCGGCCGAGTTCCGCGTACCGGGCCGGTTTGTGTCGGTCGAGCGGGCGAGCAAGACCCAGTCCAGGGTTGAAACACCCACAGCGGCGGAGCCGGCACACCGGATTGCCGGACGGCGCGTGCTTATCGTCGAGGACCAGATGCTGATTGCGCTCGATCTCGAGCAGATGCTGACCGACGCAGGCATCGAGGTCGTCGCTACGGCGCCGAGCGTGCCAGAAGCGTTGGCGGTGGTGCAGAAGGAGCCCATCGATGCGGCCATCCTCGACGTCAACCTGGGCGCAGATAATTCAACCCTCGTGGCGGACGCACTGGCGCAGCGCCGTATCCCGTTCCTGTTCGCCACCGGCTATGGCGATGGTGGTGCGCTGCCGGAGCAGCATGCTGGGGCGATGGTGGTCCGCAAACCCTATGAAGCCGCGGCGATCGTGCAGCAGCTGCAGAGGTTGCTCGGCACCACATAGGATAACGAAAAGTCGGAACCCACATGCCGCCGCCCCCGTTGCGCCCACAATCGGCCACAATGGGGAGAGGCGACATGGCAGATCGCGCGCGCGGTTTCGGGTATTGGGCGGTGGTGGTGCTGGCGTTGATCATGGCGGTCTTCGGGCTGCCGATCCTGGCTGGCGGCATCTGGCTGATCGCCCTCGGCGGCTCCTGGTATTATGCCCTTGCGGGGCTGGGG
>JAEZFJ010000256.1 GCA_023437755.1 Pseudomonadota bacterium | reverse complement strand
TGTTTTTCCAGTGCGCCCGCGCGGTGATCCGCTCCGACCTGTGGAACCCGGCCCGCCATATCCCGACCGCGGACATCCCCACCCCGGGCGACATCCTCGCCACCCTCAGCCGCGGCGAAGTCGGGGGCCGTCCCTATGACGAGGCCTGGCCCGAGCGCGCCCGCCAGACCATGTGGTAGGAAGCATCAGCCCCGGCGCCGCTGCGTCATCACCACGCCGGTGAGGATCAGCCCCACCCCGATCACCCGCGCCAGCGGCGATCCGGGCACGCCGCGGACGATGTCGAAGACCACCCCCGACACGATCTGCCCGCTGACCAGCAAGAGCGTCATCTGCACCGCCCCGATCCGCGGGATCAGCCAGCTGCTGACCGCAACGAAAACCAGCCCCATCGGCCCGCCGAGATAGGCGTACCACGGCGTCGCCGCCGCTCCGGCGGGGAACACCTGCCCCAGCCCGACCACGGCCGCCACCGTCAGCAGCGCAAACCCCACCAGATGGTTGATGAACGAGGCCATCAACGGCGACGTCGACAGCGCCAGCCGCCCGTTGACCTGCCGGTTGATCCCCACCAACAGGCCCGAGGTCGCGGCAAAGGCGATGGCCACCAGCATCACGCCACCCCGAACAGGATGATGATCAGGCTGCCGCTGACGATCAGCAGCGCCGGCACCAGGTCGCGCCAGCCGAGCCGCCGCCGCGGCAGTCCCAGCAGGCCCCAGCGATCCGCGGCGAGGCTGAACAGCATCTGCCCGGACAGCCCGATCGCCTGCGTGCCGGTGATCGCGAGCCCCAGGTTCACCGCGCTCGAGCCCAGCATCACGTTCACCGCCCCGGTGAACCCGCCCAGATAGGCCCACACCGGCGCCCGCTCCCCTGTGGCCAAAGCCGAAGGCCGCCCCTGCCGCCAGATCAGCAGCAGCACCACGCCGGCGAGCATGCCGGTGCCGTGCGCCGTCCACGACGCGAACATCGGTCCGCCATGCCAGGCGAGCTGGCTGTTGAGAAACAGCAGCAGCGTCATCATGCACCCGGTCGCCAGCGCCGCGAGGAGGTAGGTCAGGCGGAGCAATCCGCCGGCAGCAGGGGTCATGGGGTGCAGCCATTCAGGAAGTGGTCATACCACGGCATACCATATACCCGATCCGCGGCCGCGGGGTAGCCGTCCCGCACCCCGGCTGCCCTTGACAGCACCGCCCCCGCTGCCCAGATCGATCAGGCTCAACCAGATCCCGGGTTCGAGCGTTTGTCCGGGCAAGCTGACGACGCCCGTCATTTATGTTGCTCCAAGAGGATATAGATGATGACGAACACCTGGTTCGACGAAGTTGATGACACCCATGACGCCGAGGACGGCGTCACCCGCGCCGACCTGATCGGCTATTTCCACCCGCGCGAGATCGTCGCCGACGCGAGCCTCACCGTGAGGCGCCGCCGCGAGCTCGTGTCGTTCTGGCTTTCCGACTTCAATGCCGTGCGCGGCGCGCCGGGCCTGCGCCGCTCCGGCAGTGGCGTCACCGCCACGGTCGACGACCTGCGCGCCGCCATGGCCGAGCTTGACGCAATGGCGGATTTCATCCCACCGAACGGCAACAGTTCCTCGCGCCTCGGCGCCTGAACCAGCCCCTCACTGCAAGGTGCGTTGCGCGCCGGCGCCGAATGCCCTATGCACCGGTTGCCGGACGATCTCGCCGATCGGACGGTTGGGCCCAGCCGGAGATTCCACCTCCTGGCTGGGCCTTCCTGTTTCCAGGCCCGTGAGGCTGTTAGCCATTCGGCAACCATAGTCGCCGAAGCCCGCCGGGCCGAGGCAACGCCACCGGCTTCGCGCCCGTTGGCCCTTGCTGAACGACTCGCCTGGGCCACCATGATCGACCTGTCCGTTCGGAGCAAAGCCCGAGTCTGGCTCGGCACCATTGCCGGCACCTTGCTGTGCATCGGCGCGGCGCTGTTCGTCGATTCCTTCAACTTCCCCAATCTCGGTCCCGACGCCCTCCGGCGCGCCCTCACCGTCGACATCCTGCTGCCCACCGTCCTCGCCGGCCCGCTGCTGTTCCTGTTGCTCGGCAAGGTGCGGCAGCTGGCGATCGCCCACCAGGAACTGGCGGTGCTCGCCTCGACCGACAGCCTCACGGCTCTGCTCAACCGCGGCGCTTTCAACATGCTGGTGGAAACCTGGCTGGCCCAGGTGAACAACGGCGGCGCGTCCCGCCAGGGCGCCCTGCTGATCATCGATGCGGATCATTTCAAGTCGATCAACGACCGCTTCGGTCACCAGATCGGCGACACCGCGCTCAAGCACATCGCCAGCAGCATCAAGGGGGCGCTGCGTCCCACCGATCTGGTCGGCCGCATCGGTGGCGAGGAGTTCGGGGTGTTTCTGCCGGGCGCCACCCGCGCCCAGGGCGTTGAAGTCGGTGAACGCATCCGCACGCTGGTGCGCCGCCTCCCCCTGCCGTCCACCGGCGGCACCCGCCTCACCGTCAGCGTCGGCGGGGTCAGCTTCCGCCAGTGTGGCAGCTATGACGATCTGTTCAAGGTTGCCGATCGCTGTCTCTACGAGGCCAAGAATGCCGGCCGCGACCGCGTCTGCGTCATGGACTATATCGGCAAGTCCGCCGCCGCCTGAGCTGCGGACACAAAAAAGGCCGCCCGGAGGCGGCCTTCGTATGTGGTCGGAAGCCGAAGCTTACTTGATCAGCATGAGGTTGATCGCGGACTCGCGACCGTCGCGGCCGGTCTCGACCTCGTAGGTGACCTTGTCGTTCTCGTAGAGACCGTCAACGCCCGAGCGCTGGACAGCCGAAACGTGCACGAAGTGGTCCTTGCCGCCATTGTCCGGGGTGATGAACCCGAAACCCTTGGTGGAGTTGAAGAACTTGACGGTACCGTTGATGGTGGCCATGGGAATATTCCTTGAAGCTCGAACAGAAGCGACCGAGCGGTTTCCCTCCGCGACATGCAAGAGGGGACTACAAACGTTCGCAAATAGATCAGTGAGCCAAGGACCGGAAATGACCGGCAGCGGCAGCCGACTTAGGCTGAAAACGTATGAGCACTGTATGACAGCCGAAAGTGTTCGGAACAAGGCCCAATCGTAAAACGCGTCTCGGCCGCGTTTTCGCCCCTGTCACGCCGGGGCGGGATTTTGCGTCCACAGCCTGCGCAATCCCCCTTGACCCCCGCCGCGGTTTCATGGTCTATCCCGCCACCGAAGCGGCTTGCCCGCTTCTCCCGGAGAGATGGGCGTGTAGCTCAGCGGGAGAGCACTACGTTGACATCGTAGGGGTCACAAGTTCGATCCTTGTCACGCCCACCATCTCTCTTTTCCCTGCCTCGGGCAGCGGGTGCGTAGCTCAGCGGGAGAGCACTGCCTTCACACGGCAGGGGTCACAGGTTCAATCCCTGTCGCACCCACCATTCCAACCGGCTGGTGCGTTTCTCGACATCCACTGCTTCGCGGTGGAAACCTGTCGTCTTGCGCAACTTGCATACGGTGATCTGCCGGCCGCCTCAGGTCGCCGGCGGTGCCGCTGTGAGCGGACGATAGGGAACGTCCTTGCAGAGCGGGGAGTCATACCCCGACCTGACGGACGGTCGGCCAAGCCGTTCGGAAAAGAACAGCACCACATCGTAAACGCCCGCACCGCTGCGCTGACCGAGCAATTCCCCGATGTACTCGACGGGTCTGGTGACCGGCCGCTCTCCCCACCGGTGGCAGGCCCCGCAGGCATATGGACCAGCGCCGTGGAGCCAATGGCCCTTCGCCCAGGGTTGGTCGCGGCTCTGACACCTGAACTGCATTGACGTCACCGCCACGCGCCTGGACCACCCGGGCCGCTTCCGTCTCGTAATTCTCGGGGTAGGGCACCGTCGCGTCCGAGAACTGCAAGGTGCTCAGGCTGGTAT
>JAEZFJ010000460.1 GCA_023437755.1 Pseudomonadota bacterium | reverse complement strand
GCGGTCTGCTTGGCCATGGCGGTGATCACCGTCATCTGGTTCTTGGCGCGATGGGCGACTTCGCGCATCAGGAACTCGACGTCGCGCTCGGCCGCGCGGCGCTGCGCCGAGGCGTCGGAGAGGGCCTGCGACACTTCGGCGATCTCGGCGATGGGATAAGGACGGGCCCAGACTTCGTCGCCGTCACCCAGCCGCCGCGCGTCCTTGGCAAGGCCCCGCACCGACGCCGTCACCTGGCGGTTCAGCCAGATCAGGCCTGCAACCATCAAGGCCAGCAACAGAATGGCGCCGCCGACCAGAGAGGCGACCGAGACCATCAACGGCTGGAACACGGTCCATACCGGCGCCCACACCACCACGGTCCACCCGGTTGTGGGGGAGCGCTGCGCCACGCTCAGCACCGGGCCCTGCTCGGTGTCAAACTCGCGCCAACGGTAGAAACTCGGCCGTTCCCCCAGTTGCGGAAAGGCAAAGGCGCCCCCCAGCGTGCCGGCGGATGCGGTACCCGCGAGCACCTGGTTGCGCTTGTCGAGCAAGGCAGCGTTCCAGCCCTGCGGAAGAACCGTGTCGGAGATGACCGAGGAAAGGCCGGTAACCTCCTGATTGAGGGAGATGAGCTTGCGCCCGTCGCCGGGAATGTCGACCGGCTGCAGGATGTTGTAGATCAGCTTCTTGGTCACCGAGCCCACCAGCGCGTCCGTGATTGCGACGTCGCCGGTGCTGAATGCCGCCTCCGCAGCCTCAACGCTGTTGGTGCGGCTGTGCGGCACGTCGAAGTCGGTCCGGGTATAGGCGAAGGTCGTCAGGTCCGGATTGATGATGAACAGGCTCTTCTGGGACTGTTCGAGAGCCACACGGCTGTGCTCGTGAAAGCCGCGATAGTCGCCCTCACGCAGGGACGGCGCAGCCGCCAGTACCCGGAGCGTGGTAATGTTGGCCCCGATCTCGCGCTCCATCGCCTGTGTGACGCCGCGGGCGCTGGCGAGCATCAAGGTCTCCATCGTTGCCTGTTGGGCAAGATGGTTCTGGAAGATCAGCAGGCCTGCGAAGATGAAACCGGGCACCAGCGTCACCAGTGCCGCGCCGGTGAGATAGTGCACGATGGGCCGTTGCAGGCGCGGTTGCGCAGCCGGCGCGGCAGCCGTCAAAGCATCGGTGGTCTTGTGGTCTGTGGCCATACCGCATTTCCGGCCGGCAGACGGGCACCGGCGGAGACGACCTTAGCCGTCCCCATCCGGTGCGAAAAGTCCGATTAGGCTAAACCTGTGTTAAGCGGCGGCTCGTTTCGGCAAATTCGCCACAGCTCAGTAGTTTGCCGGCGGGTCGCTGGCCGGAAAGCTCTCGTCCACCTCTTCATCGACCTCGTCCCACTTACTGGGCTTGTCGGCCTGGGCTTCGGCGCCGGCGTCGCGCACCTGCACCGGAGACTCCTTTGGTCCCGGCTTCTGGCCGCCTTTGACGGCGGGCGCAGCGTCGGAGTTGTTGGGTTCGGTCTTGGTCATGTCGCATGCCTCTCGGGATTCCCCGGAACAACACCGCAAAGGGGGTCGCAGTTGCAGTCTTTGAGTCTTGCCGCGGGCTCTGGTATGACCCGCCGCATGACCGACACCGCCGCCACCCCGCTCCGCGCCAACAGCAAGAAGCTCTTCATCCGCACCTATGGGTGCCAGATGAACGTCTATGACAGCGACCGCATGACGGACGCGCTGTTGCCGCACGGCTATGAGCCGACGGCGGAGATCGGTGAGGCGGACCTGGTGCTGCTCAACACCTGCCATATCCGCGAAAAGGCGAGCGAGAAGGTGTTTTCCGAGCTTGGGCGCCTCAAGGAGTTGCAGGCGGAGCGCCGCGCCCAGGGCCACGACGTGATGATCGGCGTTGCGGGCTGCGTTGCCCAGGCCGAAGGCGAGGAGATCGCCCGCCGCGCGCCGGTGGTGGATCTGGTGTTCGGGCCGCAGGCCTATCACAAGCTGCCGCAGATGCTGGAGCAGGCACAAGGCCGGCGGCACCTGCCGGATGCGTTGAAGCGCGCGGTGGTCGACACCGACTTTCCCGAAGAAGACAAGTTCACCAAGCTTCCGGCCGCCCGCCGCGACGTCACCATTGCCCGCGGGCTCACCGCCTTCCTCACCGTTCAGGAAGGCTGCGACAAGTTCTGCTCGTTCTGCGTGGTGCCCTATACGCGCGGCGCCGAAACCAGCCGGCCGCTGGAGCAGGTGCTGGCGGAGGCGCGCAACCTCGTTGCGGCCGGGGTGAAGGAGCTCACGCTGCTCGGCCAGAACGTCAACGCCTACCACGGCCTTGATGGCAATGGCCGCAGCGTCGGGCTGGGCGAGCTCGCCTATCGCCTTGGCGAAATCGAAGGCCTGGAACGGCTGCGCTATACCACCAGCCATCCGCGCGACATGGACGAGGCGCTGATCGCAGCGCATCGCGACCTGCCGCTGCTGATGCCCTACCTGCACCTGCCGGTGCAGTCGGGCTCCGACCGCATCCTCGAGGCGATGAACCGTCGGCACGGCCGTGATCTCTTCCTCGGGCTCGTCGATAGTCTGCGTCATGCACGCGCCGATCTCGCGCTCT
>JAEZFJ010000183.1 GCA_023437755.1 Pseudomonadota bacterium | reverse complement strand
GGTCAGGTTGAGTAGAGAGTAAAATGACCGTACAAATGCGTCCACGCGTTAAGTACGTTATCGGGCCGGACGGCAGTCCGTTGACGATTGCCGATCTTCCACCCGCGAACACCCGCCGCTGGGTCATTCGCCGCAAGGCCGAAGTGGTGGCCGCCGTTCGCGGCGGGCTGCTCAGCCTCGAGGAAGCGTGCGAACGCTATACCCTCAGCGTCGATGAATTCCTCAACTGGCAGGCCGCCATCGACAAGCACGGCCTCGCCGGATTGCGCACCACCTGGATTCAGCATTACCGCGAGACCTGAGGTTTCGAGCCGAGTTCATGCAAAAAGGGCCCGCCGGGATGACCGGCGGGCTTTTTGCCGTTGGGGCCGATGGAGGGAGCCGGGATGACCGCATCCGCGTTGCCGCCGTCAGGGTCATGACGTCCCGCAAAATCGGCCAACGACAGGCGGTAAGATCACACGATGCACGAACTCGTCGCGCTTCTGGTACCCACCATGCCCCTCGCGGAAATCGTCTTCCGGAGCTCGGTGGGGTTTCTTGCCCTGGTGCTGCTGCTGCGGCTGGTGCCGAAGCGGAATGCCGGGCACATCTCTCCCAACGACATGCTGGTGCTGATCGTCATCGGCGGGATGGGTGCCGACTCCATCACCGGCGGCTCATTCGCGCTCGGGGACATCTTCCTGATGATCGCCCTGGTGCTCGGCTGGGGCTACCTGCTCGACGTCGTGGAGTTCCATTTCCCGGCCGTCCGCAGGCTGTTGCGCGACGACGCCAGCAAGCTGGTCGAGAACGGCAGGATGCTGCGACGGAACATGCGGCGGGAGCTCGTCACGGAGGATGAGCTGATGTCCAGCCTCAGGCGGGCGGGGATCGAAGACCTGTCCACGGTGCGGCTCGCGATCCTCGAGGCCGATGGGGAAATCAGCTTCATCACGTGAGGATGCCCGTGGCCGCAAGCCTGCGGCTGCGGTCACGGGCGGGATGGTCAGTCCAGCGGCTTGAGGCCGGCTTCGATCTGGGCGCGACGGCCTTCGAGGAAGGGCGGCAGGGAGAGGCTCTCGCCGAGCGTCTCGAGCGGCTCGTCGGCGGTGAAGCCGGGGACGTCGGTGGCGATCTCGAACAGGATGCCGTTGGGCTCGCGGAAGTAGAGCGAGGTGAAGTAGAAGCGCTCCACTTCGCCCGACGAGCGGATGCCGAAGCGGTTCACCCGCTCGATCCATTGCCCAAGCGTGTCCTGGTCGGGGGTGCGGAAAGCGACGTGGTGGACGCCGCCGGCGCCGGGACGGGCGCGGGACAGGCTGGGGTCCACCACCACATGCACCTCGGCCCCCGGTCCGCCTGGTCCCATCTCGAACGCATGCGTCTCCGCCATGCCGTTGGCGGCAGGATACTGCCGCACCTTGCGCATGTTCATCACCTCGGTGAGCATCGCCTCGGTGGGGGCAAGCGACGGCACGGCCATGCTGATCGGGCCGAGGCCGATGATCTGCCGTTCGGCCGGCACCGGCGACTTCTGCCAGGGCACGACCTTGTTCCGGTCATCGATCACGAGGCGGAAGCGCTGGCCCTCGAAATCTTCGAAGTCGAGCGAAAGCTGACCATTGCGCGGCTTGATGGCACTGGTGCCGACGCCATGGGTCTGCAGGTGTTCCTTCCACCAGTTCAGCGAGTCTTCGCTGTCGACGCGCAGGCCGGTGCGGCTGACCGTGTGGTTGCCCCGGCGCTCCCGCAGGGTGTTGAAGTCGAAAAAGGTCAGGTCGGCACCGGGCGAGGCGACGCCGTCGCCATAGAACAGGTGGTAGGCGGTGGTGTCGTCCTGGTTCACCGTCTTCTTGATCAGGCGCATGCCGAGGGTCTGGGTATAGAACGCGACGTTCTTCTTTGCTTCCGCGGTGACGGCGGTGAGGTGGTGGATGCCTCCGAGTTCAAGCGTGGTCATGGTGTGTCTCCTGACTGCCGCGGCGCGGCTCTGTTGAGCAGAATGTAGTCGGGCAGTGATCGGTTGTGCAGATGGACAATGGCAACGCACTGGTGCGGATTGGTGAACGCTGCTCGCGTCGCCCGATCCGCCTCAGGGATGTCTCGTCCCGAGGCTGCGAAACAATGGTGTCGTGCAGGCCGAAACTTCAGCGGCCGCGACCTCGTAGTTCGAGAGGCTCACCACGACGGCGTCGAGCGGCGCAAACACCGCCGATCACATCTTGCCGACCCGGCTTCCGCTCCGCCGATCGCTGCGTTACTGCTGTCGAACAAAGGAAGAACATATGGTCGCCCTCAACGTCAGCCAGAAGCTTGCCATTCTTGCGGACGCTGCCAAGTACGATGCATCCTGTGCCTCGAGCGGCAGCGAGAAGCGCAACAGCGCCGGCACGGGCGGGATCGGCTCGACCGAAGGGCACGGCATCTGCCACTCCTATGCGCCGGACGGCCGATGCATCAGCCTGCTCAAGGTGCTGCTGACCAATTTCTGCATCTATGACTGCGCCTATTGCATCAACCGCTCGTCGTCGAACGTGCAGCGGGCGCGGTTCTCGGTGGAAGAGGTGGTGCGGCTGACGCTCGACTTCTACAAGCGCAATTATATCGAGGGGCTGTTCCTCTCTTCCGGCATCATCCGCTCGCCCGACCACACCATGGAGGAACTGGTGCGGGTGGCGCGCACGTTGCGCGAGACGCACCGCTTTGCCGGTTACATCCACCTCAAGGTCATTCCCAATGCCGACCCGGCGCTGCTGGCGGAAGCAGGACGCTGGGCCGACCGGCTCTCCAC
>JAEZFJ010000128.1 GCA_023437755.1 Pseudomonadota bacterium | reverse complement strand
GTTCGGACTGGGCGATCGGCCACGCGACGCGCTTCCGCGACGAGGTCGCGGACCGCGTCAAGGCTGGGACTTCGGTGGTCGAAAAGGAGCAGATCCGCATGATGTGGATCGGCGCCGGCCTGTGGTTCGACACCAGCTTCTATTCCGCCTTCGAGGAAAGTCACGGCGCTGTCTTTGCCTGGTCGATGTATCTGCCCTTTGCCGCGGACGGGTACATCCGGGAGAGCAATGGCGACCCACTGCGCGCGCTGGCCGCCCGGGTGTCGGCCATGAATGAGCAACTGCATCAGCCACCCTGGATCAACAGCTGGATGGTGGAGCAAGCTAGGCGCTACCGCATAGATGTCGCGCTGATGCTCATTCCCGAGCACGATCGGTTTTCCGGACATGGCTCGCTCTTTGCCAAGCAGGCGCTTGAAGAGGCTGGCGTGAAAGTCATCGAGGTGTGGTCCGACATGGTTGATCCGCGTCAGTGGAATCGGAGCGAAATGCTGGCGCGGATCGTGCCCGAACTGGACGCAGTTGTTGCCGGAAGACAATTGACATAGTTCATTCGATGAACCATTATTGTCGACAATAAGATCGGCACTCGCTGTCGGCATAAGGGAGGGGTGCGCTGTGGGCGCGTTGGCCGGTTTGAAGATCGCCGATTTTTCTTGGGTGGGTGCCGGGCCGCGCGCCACCAAGGACCTCGCCGACAACGGCGCCACGGTGATCAAGGTGGAGTCCCGCAAACGCCTCGACCTGGGGCGGCTTTCGCCTCCCTTCGCCGGCGACTCGAAGGACTTCGACGGCTCCGCCTTCTTCGCCCAGACCAATACTTCCAAGCTCAGCGTCACCATCAATTTGTCCGACCCGCGCGGAGTGGAGGTCGCCAGGCGGCTGGTCGCGTGGGCCGATGTCGTGGTCGAGAATTTCGGTCCCGGCTTCATGGATCGGATCGGGCTTGGGTATCCTGTTCTTCAGCAGATCAAGCCCGACATCATCCTCGCCAGCGTCTCGGTTGCCGGCAAGACAGGCCCGATGAGCGGCTTTCGAGGATACGGCAACTCCGCCGCTGCGCATTCCGGACACGCCTGGCTCACGGGTACTGCCGGGCAGCCCCCACATATACCGCCTCTGGCCTATGGCGACGTGGTCGCGCCGATGTTTCTCACGGTTGCCATTCTGGCGGCGCTGGAGCATCGCGCCCAAACGGGGCAGGGCCAGCACCTCGATGTCTCCCAGATCGAGCCGATGGTGCACGTCGTCAGCGATCTTTACGCGCAGGAGAGCGCCGGCAAGACTGGTAATGATGATCCCACCTTCCTGCTTCACGGGGTGTTCCCCGCCGCGGGAGAGGATCAGTGGGTCACGATTGCACTCGAGAATGCCGGCCAGGCCGAAGCCCTCAAGGCAGAACTCGGCATCGCCGATATAGAGCCTGTGACCGTAGGCGCAGTGACGGCGCAACATGACAAGTTCGCGCTGTTCGACAGGCTGAGCGCTGCCGGCATTCCCTGCGGGCCGGTCGTAGACGGCAAAGGGGTTTTCGAAAGTCCCGAACTGGCGGCGGCCGGGCACTTCCGAAAGGTCGACCATCCTGTTCTGGGAGGCGCCAACATGCCGGCACCGCCCTACCAGCTCCACGGCACTCCCGGTGAGGTCCGTCGTGCGCCGCTGCTCGGGGAGCACAACCGGGTCGTGCTGGTCGACACCCTCGGCATGGCTGAAGACGATTTTGAGGCCCTGGTCAGCGAAGGGGTTCTCGCATGAGCATGCTTGCCGGTGTTCGGGTGCTGGAGATCGCCGACGGCCTGACCGACTTCGGCGGGCGCATGTTGGCGGAACTGGGCGCAGAGGTCGCGGTGGTGGTTGCCGCGTCTCTCCAGGAGAAGTCTCGCGATTTGGCCTGGCATCATGGCAAGGTGCGGCTGCTGGCTGATGATGAAGCGGCCATACGCAGGCTGGCGAGCGAAGCCGACATCGTGCTCGACGGACAGCGCCTCGGAGATCGCTTCAACCTCGCCGAAGCGGTTACGCCGCAGACAATCTACGTGCGCGTAGCGCCCTTCAGTGCCGAAGGTCCTTACGCCGGACGGCCAGCAACGGACCTTACGCTTTTCGCTCTGTCCGGGCTGATGCACGTCACCGGCGAGCCACAGGCGCCGCCACTGAAATTTCCCGGTCAGCAAGCCTATGCGCTTACCGGCATTCAGGCCGCAACCGCGGCGCTGATGGGCCTCTACGCGCGCCGGAAGACGGGGAAGGGCCAGGCCGCAGACCTGTCCGCCCTCCAGAGTGCAACGCTCGCCAATTACCGCGAAGCCGTGATGTACGAGTGGACCGGTCGCATCGGGCGGCGCCAGGGCAACATGCTCGTGCGCGGCAAGTCTGGCGTGCGGCAGATCTGGCCTTGCAAGGACGGCTACGTCACCTGGTCGATGATCGACAACCCCTCAATGATGCGTGCCGTGGTCGCGGTGATGTCCGAGCAGGGAGAGACCGGCCAGGTCGCATCGATCGACTGGGGTGCCATCCTGGTTGCCGACACGCCACAGGAGACCATCGAGTCCTGGCAGGCTGAGTTCGAACGCTTCTTCGCCAGGCATACGCGTGCGCAACTCGGGCAGTGGTCTCTCGAACGG
>JAEZFJ010000103.1 GCA_023437755.1 Pseudomonadota bacterium | reverse complement strand
TTGCATGGCATGCAAGAGGTCAGCGGTTCGATCCCGCTTGGCTCCACCAATTCCTCAGAATCACTGCTGGTCAAATTCGGTCACGGCTGTTGAACGCTAGGTCCCCTCTCCGGGGCTGCGCGGGGCTGGTGCTGCTCGACGAAGTCGGTGATCAGCGCGACGTGGTGCTCCCAGCGCTCGAGGAACCCCATGTGGTTCACACCCTCCACCATGGTCAGCGTGGCGCCCGGCGTTGACGCGGCGATGGTGGCGCCGGCCTCAGGCTTGGTGACGATGTCGACGTCTCCGGCAATCACCAGCACCGGCACCGCCACCTGGGCCATGGCACCCGTCGCATCCCAGCGCAGCATAGCCAGATTTCCCCGCTGAATGTCGCCCGGCGGGTTGCGCGTCGACAGCAGCGTGGTGTGCTCGAGCTGACTTCGGGTCACATACTTGCCGAAGCCGAGGCGATTGACCGCATGAGCCCAGCCACTCAGATAGCTCTGCCACAGTCCCAGCCACGCCAGCGGCTGCAGCAGGATAGTGAGACGCATCACCGGCTCCAGCACCGGCCGGCGCAGCGCCTGCAGCAGTCCACTGGCGATCATGGTCTTGAGCGGGTCGGTGTAGGTGGTGTTGACCAGCACGGCGCCCGCCACCCGTTCGGCAAACAGTGCCGGCTGGTCGCGGGCAAGGGTCTGGATGGTCATGCCGCCGATGCTGTGGCCAACCAGAAAGACCCGGCTCGCACCCGTCGCACCCATGACGGCAGCGAGGTCAGTGGCGAAATGGCTGAGATCTATGCTGTCGCCCGTGCCGGCCTTCGAGGCGCCCATGCCGGCAAGGTCCCACACGACTACGCGGAAGCGTTGTTCCAGTCGCCGGCGCAGCAGGTTCCAGATGGTGCTGTCCATGGCCCAGCCATGGGTCAGCACCAGTGTCGGCGCGCCTTCAGACCCGGATTGCTCGACGTGCAGGCGATTGCCGGTTGGGCTGGTGACGACAGTGCCCGCATGGCGCTCGGGACGGCTTCGCTCCCCTTTGTCGCCGCGCGCCAGAAGCGGCAGCAGCAGGAACTTGCCGCCAAAGGATGCCGCGAGCAGCAGCAGCCCCAGCCACAGGGGCCAGTCCGGTCGGACGCGCACGAGATCACCGTCCGGCAAGCGGACCCAGTCGCCCTGCCACCATTGCCACAGGAAAGAGGCCGCCACTGCGAGAATCAGCAGCGAAATCAGCACCGCGGTGAAGCGGAATAGGGAAAGCAAGGGCATGGGCGGTCCTGGTCGGTTCGGCAAAGCAACTTCGCCCGACCACCGTGGTTCCGGCCTCTCTCATCCGCTGCGTGAGATGCACGAACCGATCACCCGCCGGTTGTGTGCTGTGGCAGTGCGCCTATAGTGGTGCCACGACCCTCCAGACCAAGCCCAAAGAATCCGTGACTCCCATCGAAGCCCGCGTCGAGGCGATTGCCACCAGCATCAGGGAGGCGGAGGGCGGCCTCACCGCTGGCACGCTGATCGGCTTGCTCGGTCCCACCTCCCACACCATGGCGGTCCTGGTGCTGTCGGTGCTCAACATGATCCCCGGTCCGCCAGGGTACGGGGGCACGGTCGCCACAGCCATGATGGGCGTGACTCTCGCCATGCTGCTCGGCTGGCCCTTGCGGCTCGATGGCTGGATCGGGCAGCGCCGGCTGTCGCACAAGCTGGTGGTGCGGGTGATGGATCGCCTAGTGATGCTGGCGCGCCTGTTCGGCCGGGTGTCCAAGCCTCGACTGGAATGGCTCACTGGTGATGCCGCCCAGCGGGTGACAGGCTTCTTCATCCTTCTGGTCTGCCTGCCGATGGTGGTGCCGATCCCGCTGATCAACGCCGTTCCCAATGTCGGCATTGCCGTTATCACCGTGTCTCGGGTCAACCGGGATGGGGTTGGCGTGCTGATCGGCGGGGCGATCGCCATTCTCGGCCTGGGCATAGCCGTTGCCGCAATCTGGGGCGTGGTCCACCTCGCCCGCTCGGTACTGGGGGTATGACCGACTGGCTGGAGAGGGTCGCTGTGGGACGCCGCTGGGCGGGGCGGCAGCTCGATCGGGTATCCACGGGCGGCTGGCTCTTCGGGCTGTTGTTTTTCGCCCTGTCGCTGACGCCATCGCTGATTCCGCGGCATTTCACGGTCCAGGGCATTCTCTGCGGCTTCGCCTTCGCTGCCGGTTATGCCATCGGCGTGTCGCTGGAATGGGTGTGGAACTTCCTTGAACTCCGCTGGCCCAATCGCCGCGTGGCCCGCTGGGTTGGTCGGCTGGCCGCTGCCGGCTGCCTGGTGCTTGCCATCACCTTTCTGTGGTTCTCCACCGGGTGGCAGAATTCCATCCGTACCGCCATGGGGATTGCTCCGGTGGAGGCGCGGCAACCCTGGTTGGTGGCGGCGATCGCCCTGGTCCCTGCCGTGGTGCTGATCGGCATCGGCACCATGATCGTTCATGGGGTACGGCTCGTCTGGGCGTGGATGGAACAGGCGATTCCGCGACGCGTGGCGTTCGTGCTGGCGCTGGTCACCGTGGGCATGGCCACGGCCACCGTTGGCAATGGTGTGGTGGCCCGGGGCGTGCTCTATGTCGCAGACCGCTTCTATGGGCAGTTTGACCGGCTCGCCGGCGGCGCCGAGCCGCAGCCGGTGGAGGCGTGGCGTTCCGGCAGTCGGGAATCACTGATCCCCTGGGACACCATCGGTCTCGATGCCCGAATCTACGTGGAGTCGGGTCCGACCGCCGAAGAAATCGCCACCATGACCGGCCGCGAGGCCGTCACCCCACTGCGTATCTATGTTGGACTGCGTGCAGACGAAACGGCTGAGGGCCGGGCACGGCTTGCCCTCGCTGAGATGGACAGGGTCGGAGCGTTCGACCGATCGGTGCTGGTGCTGATCATGCCGGTCGGAACCGGCTGGGTGGAGCCTGCGGCCATCGACACGCTCGAAATGCTTCATGGCGGCAATGTTGCCAGCGTGGCGGTGCAATATTCCTATCTCACCAGCTGGCTGTCCCTGGTTTCGGAGCCGGATGTGGGAGTCGAGACCGCCCGCGCACTGTTTGCCGCTGTCTACGATCGCTGGACCGACATGCCCGAGGAGATCAGGCCTCGGCTCTACCTGCACGGGCTGAGCCTGGGAGCCTATAGTTCGGCGGCCTCGGCTTCCCTCTACGATGTGCTGGGCGATCCGTTCGACGGGGCCCTCTGGGTCGGCACACCCTTCGCCACCGCGGCCTGGCGAACGGCTACCGCCAACCGGGATCCGAGTTCGCCCTTCTGGTTGCCCGAAGTGGGCGACAACACCGCTGTGCGGTTCGCCAATTCCGGCGAGGACCTCAGTGCCGAAGGGTGGGGCCCCCTCAGGATCGTTTATCTGCAGTACCCGACCGACCCGATCGTCTTCTTCGATCCGGGGCTGCTTTACCGTGAACCGGCCTGGCTAAGCGGCAACCGGGCACCGTCCGTGTCGCCGCTGCTCAACTGGTACCCTGTGGTCACGTTCCTGCAGGTCGCCCTCGACATGGCGCTGGCGCAGACCTCTCCCATTGGCTTCGGCCATGTCTATGCTCCGCAGGACTATCTCGATGGCTGGATTGCGGTGACCGATCCTCCAAGGTGGACGGGCGCGGCGCTGGGGGACCTGCGGACACGCCTCACGCGTCACGGCGACCGCGAGCACATCGGCGCCGGCTGGTTCAGGGAAGGTCTGGCCAGGTGATACACGGCGCCTTCCAGAGGGGGAGATTGGAATGCCTCGCAAGCCGTTGATCCTGTCCTCGCAACAGGCTCGCGCCATCTGGCTGCGAGCCCAACGGCTCGATGAGCCGGAGCCCTTCGGCTCCGGCCCCGATGCCGTTCTCGCCGCTGTCAGGCATCTCGGCTACGTGCAGATCGACACCATCAATGTCATCGAGCGGTGCCACCACCACATCCTGTTCTCCCGCATCCCGGCCTATCGGCGCGGCGACCTCGCGCATCTGCAGAGCACCGACAAGACGGTGTTTGAGTACTGGACGCACGCGTTGAGCTATGTGCCCGTAGCCGACTTTCCCTATTTCCTGCCGGCGATGAAGCGCTTTCGCGACATCAATGACACCTGGTTCGGCAAGGTCACGCCAGCCGAGATCACGGCCATGACGCGACGGTTGAAGCGCGAGGGGCCGCTCTCCATCCGCGACATCGCCGACGACGAACTGGTCGAAAAGCACCATCCCTGGGCGAGCCGCAAACCGTCCAAACGGGTGCTGCAGTTGATGTTCTACCAAGGGTTGGTGGCTATCGCCGCCCGTCAGGGCATGGTGAAAACTTATGATTTGGCCGCCCGGCATTTTGGCTGGGAGCGGGTGCCGCGCCCGGCCACGGAGCGGCAGATCACCGCCTACAAGATCGATCGTGCCCTGCGAAGCCAAGGCGCCGTCAGCCTTGACTCCATCTGCCACCTCGAACCTTCAGCAAAGCCCGCTGTGCTGGCCCTGATCGAATCGCGAGTGAAGCGAAAGCAACTGGTGGAAGTCGCCATAGAGGGCGCCGAGCGGGTGAAGCTGTGGGCCGCACCCGAGACCCTCGATGGCGGAAGCGAACCGCTGTCACCGGAAGGGGTGCACCTGCTCTCCCCGTTTGATCCCCTGATCATCCAGCGCAAGCGTCTGAAACTGTTCTTCGGCTACGAGCACCTGTTCGAGGCCTATGTTCCCGCCGAGAAACGCAAGCTGGGGTATTTCGCACTGCCGGTGCTGATGGGCGACCGCATCGTCGCTGCCATCGACCTCAAGGCCGATAGAGCGGAGCGGCGCCTGCTGACCCAGAAGCTGACCTGGCTTGAGGAACCCGGCGCCGCGGAACGGCAGGCGCTCGACACGGCCCTTGATCGCTTTGCAAAGTTCCAGTTCGCCGAGTGAACCGAACGGCTCGCCGCATCGGCGGCTTTCCAAGATGGCGGCCCTCGGGCTACAACCGCGCCGCGAAAGGGTTGCAATGGCCACTTATACCGACATCGCCCGGCGGGTTTACAACCACACGTTCAAGCTCGACCCGATTGTGCGGAGCCTGCTCGACACCGACTTTTACAAGCTGTTGATGCTGCAGATGATCTGGGGCCTCTACCCACGCGTCGAGGCCACCTTCTCGCTGATCAACCGGACCAGGTCGGTACGGCTCGCCGAGGAGATCGACATCGACGAGCTGCGGGCCCAGCTCGACCATTGACGCACCCTGCGCTTCTCCAAGAAGGAGATGATCTGGCTCGCCGGCAACAGCTTCTATGGCTCCAAGCAGATTTTCGAGCCCGCCTTTCTCAAGTGGCTCGAGGATTTCCAACTGCCGGAATACCGGCTGGAGCAGAAGGACGGTCAGTTCGTGCTCGAGTTCCCCGGCCTGTGGCAGGAAACCACCATGTGGGAGAT
>JAEZFJ010000100.1 GCA_023437755.1 Pseudomonadota bacterium | reverse complement strand
ACATATAGCCCCACAGGTTGCGAACTGTGGAAAGCACTGACCCTTCGTCCGCGCTGACGGACGGCTTCTTCCCCGGAGCTTCAGTTGTCATCAGGCCAGTTCCGCTTCCCGAACAGCGGGGGCAAATCCCGAGATCATCCCGGTGAAGGCGGAGCCCAACTCGGCAAGCCGGGCATGCTGGACGATGTAGCAGTTGCGGGTGCCGCGCGGTTTACGCTCGATCAGGCCGGCGTCGAGCAGCACCTTGATGTGCTGCGATACAGTGGACTGGGCCAGCGGCAAGGACTCGGTGACGTCGGCGCAGCAACACTCGCGGCCTTCCTGGGCAGCGAGAATGCGCAGGATGCTGAGACGGACTGGATGACCGAGCGCCCGCATGATGGTGGCAATGTCGTCGTCGTGCATGGCTAGCCCAATTTAATCGGCGAATTACGATGGAAGATGGGGTGCATCGGCGGCGGAATCAATGGCCCGCCAGCAAGGCGGGCCATATTTAAATCAGTTTTCACCACCTGGCAGATCGAAGACCTGACCCGGGTAGATGCGGTCGGGGTCGCGGATCTGGCCGGTGTTGGCCTCGTAGATGGTCGTGTACTTGATCCCCTCACCATAGACCCGACGGGCAATGGTCCAGAGATTGTCGCCGCGGCGGATGATGGCCTTGCCGGCGGCGAAACGCTCGGCATCAGGACCACCGACGGAAACCGCCACCAGTGTGGGCACATCGGCTTCCGCCGTAGCCGTCTCGGTTTCGCTGGCGGGCTGATCTGGCGTTGCGGGTTCAGCAGCCGGCGCGGCTTCCGGTGCTGCCGGTTCGGGCGCAGGGGCCGGATCGGCCGGCGTAGCCGGTTCCGACGCGGGAGCCGGCGGAGCAGGCGTAGCCGGTTCCGACGCGGCAGCCGGGTCGGCAGGCGTGGAGGGTTCGGCCGGCGCGTCGGGCGCGGCGGTGACCGCCGGTGCGCCGGGCTCAGCCGGCTGCGAAACGGGCTCGGCCGGAGTGGGCGGCGTGATCTGTGCCGGTTCAGGTTCAGGTTCGGGCGAAGAAGCAGCCGGGGTGGATGCCGAATTTGCGGCGGACCCGGCGGGCTCTCCTGCCGGCTGCGCAGGTGCAGCCACAGCCGGTGCCAGGGGTTCCGACGCGCTGGCGGATGCTGGCGGGACCTCTGCGGTGGCGATGGCGGTGGGGGTCCCCTCCTCCGGCAGGTCGATCACGAAGTTCACCTCGGCACGAGCCGCCACGTCGGCACTGCCGGACTGCAGCATGTCGACGCGCACACGCTGGGCGGCCTTGGTGAGCACGTCGCCAGCCTCGACCAGCCAGCGACCGCCCTCGACCACGGCATCGGCGATGAAGCTGTCGTCAACATAGAGACGCATGGTCGCGCCTTCCGGTCCGCTGCCCGCGAAGAAGGTGCGGCCTCTCTCAACCTCAATGGCATCAATGGTGGGCGGGGTCGCCGGTGTTTCCACCGCCGGTGCAGGGGCAGGTTCGGCCGGTTCGGTTGTCTCCACAGCCGAGCTGTCGGGCTCGGCCGGGGGGTCGTTCGACGGCACGGCAGACGCTGAAGGCTCTGCAGGCGCAGAGGGCTCGGCGGGTGCTGCGGAATCTCCCGCCACCGGCTCGCCGGGCTCAGGCGCGGCTTCAGCCGGAGCGGCAACCGCCGCAGGCTCGTCGGGCGTGGGCTGTTCTGTCGACACTGCAGGTTCGGCAACTTCTGCTGCGGGCACAGGAGGTGCCGCGGGTTCAGCTGCAGGCTGGGCCTCTGGCGCGTCCGAGCTTGCCTCGGGTGCTGCCACCGCAGTCTCCGGCACGGCGGGGCCTGGCTGGGCAGGTGCGTCGGGCGCTGTTGAAGCTGCGGGCGCCTGAGCGGTCGAACTCTCCGCAGCAGGCGTGCTGTCCGGAGAGGCCGTAGTTTGCGGAGCCGGCGCTTCGGGAGCCGGCAGGGTGGTGGCCTGTTCCGCAGTGGCCACGTCCATGCGTTCCGGCGGCTCCAGCCCCTGCAGGATTTCGCTTGCCTCGCCCGGAGTGCTGGCGACCACCAACGGATCACCACTGCGATCCTCGTCGATGACAACCACAAAGGCCTCGGCGGCCCTGCCTTCCTTGCCCGCTTCGGCAAGGGTGATCTCGACGCCACCGGCAGGAACCGGCTCGCCAGGGACAAGGACCCAGCCACCACTGCTTTCCACCGTCGCGGTGCCCAGCAAGGTGTCGTCGGCGTAAACTTCCACCTCGGAGCCTGGGGTGCCACTGCCAGCAATAACCACGGAGCCATCCGGCTCTGCCCTCAGCAGGCCGAAGGTGGCGGCGATCACTTCGTCCGAACCAGCTGACTCATCCGAAGTCGGGGCCGGCGTCACATCGAGGGCCGGCTCGCCAACAGCGGTCTCAGTGTCCGAGGCTGGTTCAGTCACGTCGGCTACGGCATCCGGCTCCGGCGGGGCAGAGGGTTCTGCCGGTGTTTCCAGGGATGCCGGATCGGTCAGCGCCGTCGCCTGCTGCGGGAACAGACCGGCGTCGGCCATCTTGCCGCGCAGGCAGACGCCGAGGTTTTCATCACTGTTGAAGCAGGTGACGACGGATGGGCCGACCAGAACGCCGATGATAACGAGAAGGGTTGCCGCCGCTGCCCCGATGGTGAGGGCAAGAGGCTGTTTCGGAGCGGTGTCGGCCAGTTGTCCCTCCCGGACGAATAGTCGGCCGCGAGGCGGCCGCAAGATCAGGCTACACGTTCTGTTGTCCGCTGTGCCGCTTCAGTTTTCAACAGCTTGTATGCAATGGACTCATACAGAGCTTCAAATGACGCATCAATGATGTTGGGCGACACGCCGATGGTGAACCAGCGCTCGCCGCTGGCATCGCGGCTTTCGACCAATACACGGGTGACCGCGCCCGTGCCACCGTCGAGGATACGCACCTTGAAATCGACCAGCACGAGATCCTCGATGCGGGAGGAGTACTTGCCAAGGTCCTTGCGCATGGCGAGGTCGAGGGCATTGACCGGGCCGTTGCCCTCGGCAACCGACATCAGCAACTCGCCATCGACCCTGATCTTGACCACCGCTTCGGTAACCGTGACCTCCTCGCCCAGCGCGTTGTGGCGCCGCTCGACGCTGGCGCGGTAGTTTTCGACGGTGAACCAGGTCGGCAGCGTGCCGAGCACCTCATGGGCGAGGACGCAGAACGAGGCGTCGGCACCGTCATAGGAGTAGCCGCGGGACTCGCGCTCCTTCACAGTGGCGAGCAGGCGCTCGAGGCGGCGATCGTCCTTGGCAAGGTGGATGCCGTGGCGGGCAAGCGCGGTCAGCAGGTTGGACTTGCCGGCCTGCTGGCTGACCATGATGTTGCGCTCGTTGCCGACGCTCTCGGGCGGAACGTGCTCATAGGTCGAAAAATCCTTCAGGAGCGCCGAGGCATGGATGCCGGCCTTGGTGGCGAAGGCGGAGGCTCCGACATAGGGGGCCTGACGGCTGGGCGCGCGGTTGAGGCGATCGTCGAAAGCGCGTGAGATGCGAGTCAGGCGCTCAAGACGACCCATGTCGATACCGGTTTCGAAGCGGTCGGCGAACCAGGGCTTCAGCACCAGAGTGGGGATGATGGTGATCAGATTGGCATTGCCGCAGCGCTCCCCGAGGCCGTTGAGCGCTCCCTGAATCTGGCGGACCCCAGCATCGACAGCCGCAAGGGTGTTGGCGACAGCCTGACCGGTATCGTCATGAGCATGGATGCCAAGGCGGGAGCCCGGAGCGACAGCCAGAACCTTGCCGACAATCTGCGATACTTCGGCGGGCATGGTGCCGCCATTGGTGTCGCAGAGCACCACCCAGCGGGCTCCGGCCTCGATGGCCGTGCGGACGCAGGCGAGCGCATAATCAGGATTGCTCTTGAACCCGTCGAAGAAGTGCTCGCAGTCGACCATCGCTTCCTTGCCGGCCGCGACGGCCGCGGCGACGGTCTCGCGGATGGTGTCGAGGTTCTCCTCGGGTCTGATGCCAAGGGCGAGTTCGACCTGACGATCCCAGCTCTTGGCGACGAAGCAGGTGGCGGCCGCGGAAGACTGGAGCAGCGCCTGCACGCCCGGATCATTGCCGACGGAGCGCCCTGCCCGCTTGGTCATGCCGAAGGCGGTAAAGGTGGCGCGACGGGTCCGGGTCTCCCGAAAAAACTCGGTGTCGACAGGATTGGCGCCGGGATATCCCCCCTCGACGTAGTCGACCCCAAGGTCTTCGAGCAGCGCGGTGATGGCGATCTTGTCCTCGAGCGAGAACTCGATGCCCGCGGTCTGGGCGCCGTCGCGCAGGGTGGTATCGAAGATGTAGAGGCGTTCGCGGGACATGGGCTACTCGGGACTATGCGGGCCAGTGGTCGGTGTCGTGGTCCGGATGCTGATGGTTGGTGGCGCGGATGAAGGCGGCGGCCTGGGCGTCTTCCCCTTCGGTGGGGCCGCGATCCGGCAGGTGGCCGAGATCGTTGACCCAGGTCAGCCGGCTTTCGATGCCATGCTGGTCGAGGGGCGGAAACTCCTCCGGGTTGTCGAGGGAACCGATCGAGACGCTGAGCCACTCGCTGTCCAGATAGCGGAAGCTCAAGGGCGTACCGCATTGCGGGCAGAAGCCGCGCTCGGTCTTGTCGGACGACTGGAAGGTACCAAGCGAGCCGCGGGTGAGTTCAAAGGCGCCGAGAGACGCGCCCACCAGCGGCGCATAGAAGGCACCAAAAGCCTTCTGGCACATGCGGCAATGGCAGATATGGGCGTGGCTCGGCTTTTCGCTGAGGCGATAGCGGATGGCACCGCACTGGCAGCCGCCGCTCCAGGTCTCGGTCATGACTGCTGCTCCCGCGGTGGCCAATCCTTGGTGTCGTGGTCGGGGTGCTGGCTGGAGTGGATGCCGGCAAGGAAATCACGCCACTCGTCGCTCTCCTGCTCGCGTATCGGCAGGGTGGTGAGCCCAACGAAGAAGGGCTGCTTGTCGTTGAGGTTCACCTGGATCTCGGGTGCGGCGACGGTCGGGTCGTCGAAGGCGCCGATGGCGAGTTCGAGGCCGAACCGGGTCTCATAGGCCAGCGGGGTGCCGCACTCGCCGCAGAAGGCGCGACGAGCGGCGTTGGAGCTCTGGAACCACTTCGGTTCACCGCGGGTCCACGTGGCGTTGTGGGCGGTGACCAGCGGGCCGAAGAAGCCGCCAAAGGCCTTCTGGCACATACGGCAGTGACAGATGGACGGACGGCCGAGCCGGGTGACGCGGAATCGCACCGCGCCACACTGGCAGCCACCGGTATGCGCCTCACTCGGGGGCATGACACACGGCCTCTATGTTGTTTCCATCCGGATCATAAACGAAGGCTGCGTAGTAATTGGGGCTGTATTCAGTGCGCAGGCCCGGTCCGCCATTGTCCTTGCCGCCGTGCGCCATGGCGGCGGCGTAGACGGCGTCCACTTCGGCGCGGTTGCGAGCGGCGAAGGCCGTGTGGCGGCCGGGGCCTGCCTCGGTGCCTTCGGTGAGCCACCACACGGGCTGGTCGCGACCGTAACCACAGACATGGACGCCGCCGGTGTATTCGGTGGGCACTTCCATGAGTAAGCTGCCGCCGAGGGCGGCGAAGACAGCATCGTAGAAGGCACGGGTCTTGGCCCAGTCGGTGACGAGGATGCCGGTGTGGTCGATCATGATACGCGCTCCTTTTTGAGGGAGTGCCAGATAGAGTTGGCGGCCGTGTCAGGATC